>NZ_JBQTDC010000027.1:0-62540 GCF_052353045.1 Halomonas sp. AOP7-B1-5
CCCTTCAGGGCCTTTCAGCAATCATCAAATGAGCCGCCGCGTCCCCGCCAGATGAATAGCCGAACAGGGTGACATTTCCAGGGTCGCTCATAGCCGCTATGTGGTGTTGATCCAGCGCAGGGCTAAAATAATATTCAGCAGGCCCAGTTTGATAGGCCGGTTAGCGTAACCGTCCAGAAAACCTAACAGGCCGAGCAAGTAATTCACAGTGACCATGATGACATTTTGTTCAAGCGATAGCGTGCGCACGTCGAACACGGTGAGACCCCCTCGCCAAATGCGTAGGAGCTGCCATGTATCCACATCATCACAGGCCGCGGCACCTTGAAGAGGCTTTCCAGCACGGTAACCGGCAAATGTAGCTCACCTTCGCAGGCGTGAAATACCTGGGCGGTAATGCCGAGCGCTTCATTCAGTTCAGGAATAGTGTTTTGCGGTAAGGCTGGCGACCACTTGGTGGCGTAGATGGGCGCTGTGGCTGGAGGTTCATCCATCGGTGGGCAGAAGCTTAGAGGATGCCCGTGGCGCGGATAGCACCGCGATTCCGCCAGCCGATTACCTCGCCTGCTGGGGTGGTAAAACACGGGGCTTCCTGCTCAACCGGCTCGGCGTGGCGCAACTACTGTAGGCTGGGCGTATTCGGGTAGGAGCTCACGATCACGGTGGCCTTTATTTGTAGTTACAGGCGTGTACAAGAACCCACCTAAACGAACGCAGTCTGCTGAAAACTTACGCGTGAAATTACGCCCGCCTGCCAAGCTTGAAGCTGCGGATAATCTGCCCTCCACGCCAACTTTGGCAACCTAAAAGCAAGATAATCCAGTGCCACCGCGACGGCGATTTCGCCAAGATTGATGGCGTCCACAGACGCTTCACCAAGCTCACTATTTAACTGGTTCAGTAGCCGCTGAATCGCCCGCAAGCGCCGCGCTCCCAGCACGCTATTGTCGGCCTCATTGCCATTGTGCTTTCTGGCAATCACCGTCGTAAACGCCGCCTCCATGAGGTTTTGACCCAACCCCGCTAAGTGCAATACCTCGCCCATACAGTTGACGGGCAGCACGGGCTTCTCGGGGTAAGCGCTATCCAGATAAATAGCTATCAGCATTGATTCGCTGAGCGTGGTGCCTTTCTCGGTGACTAGCGCAGGGATACGCCCGGCGGGGTTGGCTTTTAATAGCGCGGGGTCGTCGGCCCAGGGGTCGCACCAGTTCAGCGTGACGGCGTTTATTAGCCCTTTTTCGATTAACACGATGCGCACCAGGCGCGCATAGGGTGAAGTGGTGTTTAGGTAGAGTTGCATGGTTATCTCCTGTGTTGTGCCGCGAGAGGAAGGTTACGTAATTGCGCGCCACGGCTAAGCAGTACCAACACAAAGCCAGCCACAAGCATAAGGCCGCTGATGGCAAAAAGCGGAGTATAGGTGCCGAAGGAGCCATAAAGCGCTGACATAGCGTAACCCGCCGCCGCCTGAGCGGCGGCGAAGGCAGCGGTGGCTTGCCCCCAGATTTTCTTGTGAGTCGTTGGCCCTACCAATTCGGCAAGGCGCCCCGATGTAAGCGCAACAATACCGGGGATCATCGCCCCTACCATGAACGAGGAAACGGATTGGCTAATCAGGGCTAGCGAGAATACCGGCAACAAAACAGCTGCGGCCTTTGCCACAAACGCCAGCGTTAAACCGTAATGCCAGCCGACTCGCTTCGCCAATGTGCCAACCATTAACGGCCCGCACACCGCCCCTAAGCCAAAGATGCCCCATTGAAATGAAGCCGCGTGGTTACCCAGGGCATTTTCCCTGGCAAGATAATCCACCCAGAACACCGTATGCGGTACAAATCCGACCGCATCCAGGGCATACGCACCGATAACCAGCAGCACGGCCAGCTTCACACCCGGCATACGTCTACCGCTCTCGTTGCTTGGGCTAGCCGTTGCAGGTGACGCCAAAGACTTCAGGCCACCATACAATACCGGCGGCAACACAAAGTAGCCCAAGCGCACTCCAGGTAATCGCCATATTGAATTCAAGCAGTAAAGGGACTGCCAGTGCTGAAAGCAGCGCCCCTATACCGATACCGGTAAATACCATAGCGCCTACCTGGGCACGTCTTTCAGGCGGCGTGGCCGCTAACGCGACGGATGGCCCAACCACCATTAGTATGGCGCCAGCCATACCTGAAGCGAGTCGCCAGAAGAAAAACCACGCGAAATGGCCGCTCCATGCACAAAGCGTAAAACTAAGCACGATACACGCAAAGCTTGCCCCCATTACCTGACGAGAGGAAAAGCGTTCACTCAAAGAGTGGGCTGCGAGCGCACCCATAAAGTAGCCCAGCAGGTTGGCAGCGCCCAGGTAGGCGCCCTGGCTTGCAGTGAACCACCCCTGCTCAATAATCGCAGGCAATAGCGGCGTGTAAGCAAAGCGTGCGATGCCAATACCCGCAAGCGTCGCCGTGATACCGGTCATTAGCGCGGGTAGATCCTGAGAAGTGCGTTGGCGATTCATGAGGTTGCGTCCTTAGCGTGTCACCCATTGGGCGGTTTGGGCGGCTCGTGCTAATAGACAGCCTAGTTGCTGGCGATTGTTTTATAGAAACGATTAGTTTTGATCGCTACTATCTCTTTTTGAGATAGCGCATATTGAAATAACGCTGGCGTGAGGGGAAGGCAAGTATGCAGCTTAAATCGCTACGCTTATTCATGGCGGTGGCCGAGACAGGCAGCTTCGTGGCAGCGGCAAAACGCTTGCACACGGTGCAATCCAACGTGACGACTCACATCAAGAAACTTGAGGAGGAGTTAGGCGTACAGCTTATTCATCGTGCGGGACGTGTTCGCCCTACAAGCGCTGGTTTGGCGCTGGTGGAGTACGCTGAGCGCATGTTGACTGCCCATGATGAAGCGGTATCGCTGTTCAAGGGTCAGGAGAAGGCGTGTGGGCGGCTACGGATAGGCGCCATGGAGACCACAACGGCATTGCGCCTTCCCCCAATACTAGCGGCGTATCACGCAGCGCAGCCTGATGTTGATATCCAGCTCAAGACCGGGCCAACGGCTGAGCTGGTCGAGCTGCTGCTAAACGGGCAGGTAGACTGTGCCTTCGTGGCTGGGCGGCTTGAGCATAGCCGCTCCCACGTGCTTAAAGCATTTAGCGAGGAACTTGTGTTAGTGGGTTCGATGCCCATGACGACGATGCCCTCTTCACAAGCGCTGCTGGCGTCTGCCTTCATGGCGTTTCGCCAAGGGTGCAGCTACCGCCAGCGTATCGAGCTATTGCTGGCGTCCTATGGTGTCAATGCGGGCCGGATATTCGAGTTCGGCTCGCTGGATGCGATGTTGGGCTGTGTCGCTGCTGGGATGGGCTACACGGTGCTACCGCGTGGAACGGTAGACGCTCACAAGCACCGGTTCGGGATTCACACGCTGGCTCTGCCCGCTTCTATTGCCCACATTGATACCTATTTTGTCGCCCCCGAACCGGCAACCTGGACACCGGCCCTGGCAAGCTTTGCGGATATGTTGTGTGACGCAGTGGTGGTGGATGAACTTAATCTTACTGCGTCGTAATGTGGATAGCGGTCTGATTAGTGACGTTGACCAACAACTTCCAGGCGTGGTTCAGGCCTTTTTCACAAAATGAGCGGTTACCATCATGTCGCCAACGCCGTCGACCTTGCAGTCCAGTTGATGATCCTTGCTGTCTTTGAGCCGCTTGATAACGGCTTTGGTGCCTACCTTGAGTACCAGCGAGCTGCCTTTGACTTTGAGGTCTTTGATCATCGTTACCTTATCGCCTTCCGCTAACAGCGTGCCGTTGGCATCGTTGACCGTCACAGCGTCTTCCGACTCTGTTTCAGAAGGGTTCCATTCGTGGGCGCACTCGGGGCAAATGAACAGGCTTTGATCCTGATAGACGAATTCGGATTGGCAGTTTGGGCAAGGTGGGCACGACATGAATGATGACTTCTGTGGCTTGGTTTAGGCTGCTTATGATACTGAGCCAGTATGACCTTGGCGAATATTGCGGGACTGGGCTGTGGGAAACTAACGCCAGCCTTTGTGAGGACGCTGACCGGGAGGATGTTCAGGCTTCGGTTCTTCTATTCTCTTCTCTTTCTTGAGCAAGCGAGGGCCAGCGCTCTCACGGCCATAGGCGGATACGATAAGCGCGGCGTCAGCTCATAGCGCTCGCAGGCGTTGGCCGTATCTCAACATTCAGTGTGCTGCTCCGGGTGGTGCCAGTAATGCCTGTCCCCTCCCCGGAACAAACCTGGGTTAAAAAGTCATTCAAACATGTATTCCGGCGCCGGTGGTTGCACCGTGCTGCGGTAGTTCGACCCGGACGCGCAGAGCAATCACGAGTGCGGCGAGCAACATCACCGCGCCTGCGGTAATGAAAACGCCGGTGACGCCACTAAAGCCGAAAACAAGGCCACCCAATGCAGCGCCGGTGGCGATGGATGATTGCACCGCCGCGACGACCATTCCACCGGCGGTCTCCGCTTGATCGGGCACGGCGCGCGCAACCCAGTTGGACCAAGCCACCGGTACACCGCCGAAGGCCATGCCCCACAGCGCGACCAGGAGCATCAGCGCGGTTCCCTGGACGGGTAGCAAGATCATGCCGAACGCTGCCACACCTACCAGTGCCGGCATCAGCACCAAGGTCGCGCGCAGGCTACGTTCCATCAGCCAGCCGGCCAGCAGCGTACCGACGAAGTTGGCGAAACCGAACCCCAGAAGCATCAGCGCCAAACCGTCGACATCAATGTCACCCACGCTTTCAAGCGCCGGTCGAATATAGGTAAACAAGGCATATTGGCCCGTATGGGCAAGTACGCAGCCCATCATGCCAATCGCAATACCCGGGCGGCGGAGCAGTTCAAGCACCGATGCGGTATGCGTCATTTTGCGCGGCGCCATACGCGGTAGCGTGCACCATTGAAAGACCAGCGTAATCCCGCCAACAGCTGCAGCGGCGATAAAGGCACTGCGCCAGCCATAGAGCCCACCCAGGTAGCTCCCCAGTGGCACGGACACCACCGTTCCGATCGCGATGCCGCTGAAGATGATGGAGAGTGCTCGCGGCACCAAATTGGCGGGCACTAGCCGCATGGCCACGGCTGCCGCCATGCTCCAGAAGCCCCCCAACGCGATGCCTAATAGAATGCGCATCACCAGCAGCACGGTCAGGTTGGAGGAAAGCGCTACGAGCAGGTTGGAGGCGATCATTAGGATGGTAAACGCCAGCAAGACCACGCGCCGATCGAAACTGCGCGTTAACCTGGGCACCAGCAGCCCGGCAAACAGAGCCATCACCGCCGTCACCGTCACCGCTTGACCCGCGAGTGCCTCCGACACGCCGAGGTCTGTTGCCATCGGCGTCAACAGACTGGCGGGTAAGTACTCCGCCGTCAGCAACCCGAACACGCCCATTGCTAGTGAAAACACCGCCATCCACGCCGGTGCAGCAGGTTCACTGCTGGCCGCACCGCCTGTATCGGCCATTTTTCCAGCATCAAAAACGTCATTACTCATTTCGAAACTTCTCTAGAAACTTTTGAAGCTGAAAGTCTAGAGCTGTAAACCTGGATGATCTATGATCATAAATCTCATTTTTTTGATCGAAACGCCTAAAATGACCAATAAAGATAAATTTGCCCTGTCATCTGATCTCATCAGCGAACTGCTGACCGGCATGCGCCTGCGTGGCGTCCAATACCGCCGCATTCAGACAGGCCCATCTTTCGGTTTAGGCTTCGAAGACAAGCCAGGACACGCTTACTTCCACTTTCTGGCGGTTGGTACTGCCTTTTTACGTACAGATGATGGTGAGTTGCATGAACTGTCCGCTGGAAGCGCTGTGTTTATACCTCAAGGGGGGAGGCATCAGCTTCTATCGGATGCGAAGGTTTCATTTCAGAGCATCGACACATTCGATGCTGCGCCCCTTGGCGAAGCCGTCAGCGGGGTAGACACATGCCCCAGTACTCACCCGACACCCAGTGCCGTCATTTTCTACGGTTGCATGGAGTTCGATCTAGGCGGCATGCAGGGGCTTGGTAAATTGATGCCAACCGTCATGGTGGCTGACACGCTGGGGGATCGCTACCCTGGCTTGCTGCCTATGCTTGATTCAATGAAACGGGAAATCTGCGCCGGTCGTATCGGTTTCGCGGGTATTCTGGCTCGGCTCGCGGAGGTTGCGGCAGCCATGATGGTGCGCGGCTGGATCGAGTCCGGCTGTGAAAACGCCTCTGGTCTCGTTGCGGCATTGCGTGACCCACGTCTTGCTCGTGCCATACTGGCGCTGCACCGCCAGCCTGGCCGTGAATGGACAGTGGCAGAGTTGGCTGCGGAGTCGCATGTCTCTCGCTCAGTTTTCGCACAACGCTTTCAAACCACCATCGGAGTGCCACCCCTACGCTATGCAACGGAACTGCGGATGCGTCTTGCCAATCAATGGCTCACTCAAGAAAGAGTATCTATCGACGTGGTCGCCCAACGACTCGGCTATACGTCTCAAGCGGCATTCAGTCGTGCTTTCAAGCGCGTCATCGGCAAGCCTCCTGGGGCCAGTCGGCAAATGCATTCATGATAATGAGAATGCGCTTGTCGCTAACTAGCTGGCCTGCCACCACTGCACTATTTGCGGTTCAAGCTGACCAGTGGGCGGCAGTTGCCCGTTTCGCGCGAAATCTGCCCATAGCTCGCGCAGGCGTTGGCCGTGCTCAAGCAGATCGGTTTGTTCCACGTCTTTAACGATATCGGCATATTGCCAGCTGGCGGGCTCGCCCAACAGTAGCGGAAGCTCAATGGTATGGGAGGCGCCAAACGGATAGTGGCCCTTGCCCCAATCCAGCCGATAAACGTAAGCGTTGCCACCGGCTTTCGCGTGGCGGCGGGCAAACATGAGGGCATCGCGCTTGTATATTTTGCGCGTGGTGGCAGCCACCATCGCCCTGGTGGCCCGCTCACCTATTAATGGAAACTGGCGTAGCCGCGAAAGGTTGCGAGACATCACTAGAAACAGCGCGGTTTCCTCTAAGGTGTAGCCAATAAAAATGTCGAATTTCGGCGCAGCGCGGCGCCAGGCAGCGTCTACCTCGGCCTCAATGGGCAGCGGGTAGTGGCCGTACTGGGTGCCAAACGGCATGGCGGATCTCAGCCCAAACCCTTGGGCGGCTTTAACCACCTGCTCTTGTGCGCACAGAACCTCCTCCAAGGGCGTATCGTCTTTTACATCAGCGGCCTTTCGGCTCATCTTGCCGTGCATCTTCGCCCGGTTGCGGCTGATGCCGAGCGGCGCGCTCTGGATGATGGCGCGCTGAAAAAGCCCATCAATGCCCTCGGCAATCATTAGATGGGCCGCCGCATCGCCTCCGGCGGAATGCCCAAACAGAGTAACGTTGTTAGGGTCGCCGCCCATGGCCGCAATGTTGGTGTTGACCCAGCGCAGCGCCGAAATGAGATCGAGCAGGCCCAAGTTGGCCGGGCGATTGGCGTAGCCGCCCAGAAAACCCAGCAGGCCGAGCCGGTAATTCACAGCCACCACGATGACGTTTTGCTCAAGCGCCAGCGGGCGTACGTCGTATACCGCGAGGTCTGCCGCGCCGAATACGTAAGAGCCACCGTGAATCCAGACCATCACCGGGCGCGGCGCCGTGGCGGGACTATCCGGAATGGCCACCGACAGATGCAGCTCACCTTCGCAGTAGGCCGCCTCCTGGGGGGTAATGCCCAAAGCCTCATCCAGCTCAGGAATACTGTTTTGTGGCAAAGCGGGGGACCACTGAGTGGCCTGAATGGGCATGGTGGCGGGCGGCTCATCCTCTGGGGCGCAGAAGCGCTCTGCGCGGGCGTAGCGGATACCCGTGGCACGGATAACGCCGCGATCCCGCCAACCGATTATCTCACCGGCGGGGGTGGTGAAGCGTGGAGCATCCTGCTCGGTAGGCTCAGCGTGGGGCATGGGGTTCCTTGGAATTTGAAAGTCGTCGCGACCGAGTAGCCTACATCGTCGTGGGCTGAAGCCGACTCCTACAAAAAAGTGCTCGCGATTTGCGTTAGCCGACGCGCCCATTACGGCACCAGCCACTGCCCTGCCCAATTATCCGCCCGCTTGAACACCGCGCGGCGGTGGTGGTGGCCCAGGTGCAGCGCTTCTATCGCTTGAATGTCGAGCCACAGCACCGCGAAAGCGCTTTCGGCCGGGGTCTTGGTGTAGTCCAGTGAATCCGCAATCGGCTCGCCCGGCGCGGGGCCGCGGCTGTAGGCGGTGCGGGCGTGTTCGGGTATTCGCTGCCAGCGCTCGCTGACCTCGTCGCCATTCAAGATGGTGACGTTGGCTTCGATGCGACATTGCAGCATTTGCTCGGCATCCCATACGTGCAGCGCGGCCACGGGGTTGGCGCGCAGGGCAGCGATTTTATCGGAGTGAATATCGGTGTAGGTGGCAAGCGTGGCCGCCTGCTTGTCGGCTTCACGCAGCACGACCGTGCGCGCCTGGGGCATACCATTGGCGCTTACAGTGGCCAAGGTGGGATGACGTGCCGCAGCGTGGTGGGCGTTGACGCCTTGAGTCAGGCATGCCCAGAGGTGAGCATAGAGTCGCGGCAACTCTTCTACCCAGCGGGGTTCGCTTATCGCCATGGGGCACCTTTCGAGAGAATATTAAGCAGACGTGTTATTCGTATGCGGTTATTTATAACACGCTGAAATCGTTGCGGGCTAAAGCCTTCGCCTACAGCGTATGCAGACGATAAGCGTCGATCTTTATTGAAGGCATTGGACGTAGCCGCGCATCCCTGCCTAGACTCAAGGCTCCTTTCTTATGAGTACCCGGCCCATGCGCGTTTTCTCCAACCCGGTCGGAGCCGGTTCGTTGTGGTTTGATAACCTGGTAACCGCCGATAGCGTCCCGGTGGCCTACGACCCCCAGGCGCGGGCGTTTATTCCCATGCCGCCCTTCTGCGCCAACCGCGACGTGATTGGCTGCAATTGGATTGCGCCTAACGAGGGTGAGTTCTGTCGCGCCTGTGCGATGACCGCTCTGGCGCCGGACCCAGAGATTCCCGACGCCATTCCCAACTGGGCACTGACCGAGGCCGCCAAGCGCTGGGTGATCGATAACCTGGGCCGCTGGCACTGGTTTCGGCCGGAAGATCCCGGCACGCCGCCCACCTTTCATATGCTGGCCGAAGGCGCCACGCCGGTGCCCATGGGCCATGTGGGTGGCGTGGTCACGATCAGCGTGGCCGAGGCGGACCCGGTACTAAGTACCACGCGCCGCGAAGCGCTGGAGGAGCCTTACCGCACTATGATTGGCCATATGCGCCATGAAATTGCGCATATGCTGTGGTGGCGATTAAGCTTGCGAGAAGATTTTTTGAATGCCTTTCGCGAGGCGTTTGGCGATGAGCGTGCCGATTACACCGAGGCGCTTAAGCATCACTACCATGAAGGCCCGCCAGAGGACTGGCGTGCGCACTATGTCTCGACTTACGCCTCGGCCCATCCGCATGAAGATTGGGCGGAGACCGTCTCGCACCTTCTGCACCTGACCGATATCACCGACAGCTTCGTGGCATCGGGCATGGATTTGCCCGAGCTGCCCCGCGATCAAAAATGGGATGCCTACGCCGAACCGGATGCCGAGCGCCTGATTCATATCGCCACGGCAGTGGTGGCCGGGGTCAATAACGTTAACCGTTCCATGGGGCTTTCCGATGTGTACCCGTTCGTGCTGACAGAAGTGACGCTACAAAAGCTGGACTTCGTACACGGCTGGCTGCGCCGGGGGGCGCTGGGGCTTTAAGACTTACAGGTTCGATATACATTAAGCGGGACGTTAGCCGCATGGGTTAGCCGGGCACGCAAACGGCTTGTAGTCTTTCATGCGGTGCGACTGTTGGAATGCACCTCCCCCCATGAACCTTACATAAAGTTGCTTAAGGCCAAGGGGCAGGAATATTTCCCTCTGATGCGGACGCAAGCTCGGCATGAAACGCAGGCTCTTCTAGTAACGCTTTTGCCTGTTCCATGATGTTAGCGGCTTCAGTAGCGCGTCCATTCACTACGAGTATTGCTACCAGCGTGGCTGCTTTATTCCGAAATGAGTTAATTGAAAATTCAGCACGGGCAGTAGATCCATCAGAGCCTCCAGCTTCCAGCATGCCTAGTTCATAGTTATGCTTCATTAAAAGAAAGTCCCGCCTGGGGGCTACATATTTCCCATACAAAACGTATTCTTTATCTTTAATCAGTGCAGAATTCGCAAAATTAAAGGCTCTACGGGCTGCTTCCGGGTTTGTTGCATCAAGATGTTTAAACGCTTCTACGGTTAGCGACTCTTCGTCTAGGACACTATTGATGGCAACCAGATCGTGAAATGCACCTGAGTCATATCCTTCATCATTTATTCTGGTAAAAAGCTCGCCTCTTATCTGGCGAAGCTTATCCATAGCAGGTTGATATTCCTGCCCAAGCCTCAACCAGTCAAAGAGTGCAAATGATCGGCGTACGCCGGACATGCCCTCATCTATTGCTACGGCATTGTTGTGAAACCAGATGTGTTTTTCTAACGCTACCTCATACCGGCCAGCCATTGCATCTAAACGCGCCTCGTTGAGAATGTCATGCAAATCAGGATCTGCAGGAGGCGCCCAGTCATCAGCCGCCGTTTCAGTCACTAAACTAAGGCACAGTAAACAAACCAGTACTGCTCGGTATAAAGGCATGTTGGCTCCTGTTGAATAGGCTCACTGGTATTTCGTTAGGGATCGCAATCTAATCCCACGCAAGCTTTTACGCTACCACTCACTTCAAAACTAAAACCTCAATTCGCACAGGATGCGCCGTCAAGAATAAACGAGTGAAGTTCGATATCGGTACGAAACTCCCAGCCCAGGCGCTTCCAGAAGCGCTTGCCAGCATCGTTATCCACCAGCAACATCAAATGCGATTTCTGAATGCCTTCATTCTTTAGCGCGTTCATGCAGCGGCAGACCAGCTCGGAGCCAATACCCTGCTTTCGGCAAACCGCCGCGACCGCTAGATGCTGCACAAAACCGCGATGGCCGTCATGGCCGGCCATGATAGTGCCCACCACTTCGCCCTGCTGCTCTGCCACGAAGCTCAAGCCGGGGTTTCGCTTCAGGTATTTATCGATGCCTTCGCGGGAGTCCGCATCGCGTAGGCGCACGCCTTCCGTGCTCAGCCAAAGCGCCACGGCGGCGTCGTAATCTTCAATTTTCATGGGGCGGTAGTGCATCAGATGGTTCTCAATAAGTAGCAACATCACCCAGATCGTTCTGCTGGGCAGGGTTGGCAAAGTCATCCTTCTGCTCTGCCTACTTCAGCAAGGCATCCAGCGCCGGAAAGAGGGTTTCCCCCCATTCGGTGAAGCGAAAGCTTGATCTCAATATACTGCCAGGCGCACGGCTGAGCGCGTGTTGTTTTTTGCTTTTAGAAGCCGATGCCCAAACGTAGCGCTTGCAGGCCATCAAGCCTGACGCTTACCTCATCCGAAAACACAGGGTGGCCTTCCACGGTTAAATCCAGGTCAGCCTGTGTTCCGCGGTAGGTAACGCTGACGGTAAGGTTCGCAGAGGTGCTAATCGGCGCCAACACACCGTACTCGACGTTATCAACGCTGACCGCAGAAAGGCCACGGTTATCCAACTGTTGCTGAACTTCCTGCTTAACGGCATGGCCGTAATAGAAGTACACCCCGGTATAGCCCAACGCGACCAGCACAATCAGTGAAATAAGCTTTCCCATTACGTCCTCTTGATTACAAAATTGGGTAGTTGCCACCATGGCAATGCCATGATTTTTTCATTCATATGGAACAGTAAGTTCGGGTGGTGGAGTCACATGCGCCGTTTAAGCGAGCTATATACTTTACCTTTATCGCGTTTGCCTACGGCCAGCACGTAGACAAATAACTCGTTATCAACAATCTCGTAAACCAAACGGTACCCTGCTGAACGCAGTTTTATCTTATAAACCGCGTCGTATCCACTTAACTTGTCTGCGGGTAATCTGGGATTCTCCAACCGTTCAGCCAACTTCTTTTTGAATTGATCTCGAACGGGAGCACCGAGTTTTTCCCATTCTTTCAACGCCGCCGGTACAAATTTTAGCCTATAGGTCATCTAGCGATACCGTCACCGCTTTACTCTTGTCATCACGACGCGCCTCTACAAGCTTGGCAAGTTCGTAATCTTCCAGCATTTCCATCATGGCTTCATAGGTTTCAGCAGGCACGAGGTAAGCCGCAGGCTTATTATGGTTCAGTACTGCTATGGGTGAGCCACTGACCTGCGAAAGCAGCGCCGAAGGGTTCTTCTTCAGCTCAGAGATACTGACTGAAAAATCGGCTAGTATCTGATGCATCACGACCTCCAAAAAAGCTCTATTTTAAGCACCAATTTTAGGACTTATTTTATTTATCTGCTATCTATTTTCTTTTGTGTAAGCGCCCCTTGGCTCACATGACACAACACGATAGTGGGATCACTCCCTTCGGCAGAAATAACCAACTCCCCTGACGCCTTCCAGCCACCGCTTTTACCGCAAGTTTGCCAGCCACCCGTTAGAGAAATATGGTTGGAAAGCAGTACGGGAAATTGATGGCGTTTGGCGATACCCGCAAGCAATTGGGTATCTGCTTCATAGCCTGCTTTTGAAATCAGCGCGCTGGCGATATATACGTCCGCTTGTTGCGCGGCTGCCGCTTCTGCGTGGGCGGGGTTGGCGAAATCTGCGCAAATAGCCAGGGCGATCCGTATGCCGTTTACCGTCAATAGATAGCTGTCGCTGCCAGCCGAGCAATAAATGTCTTCGCCTTTATGCAAGTGCTGCTTTGCGTAGAAGTCACGCTGGCCGCTGGGGAAACAGATTACTGCGCCTATCTGCGGCTTATTGCCTTCACTGATCAACGGGAAGCCAGCGATGATTACGATGTTATTCGCAGTAGCGGCGGCAGAAAGCGCGATGAATGTATCCGCGCTTTTCGGCATCGCGAGCTGCTCTAGCAGTTCAAGCTCGTAACCGGTTAGTGAAAGCTCTGGAAATACCACCACATCCGCCCCCATAGCGGCGGCGCGCTTAATGTATTTAAGATGGGTTGCTAAATTCTCTGCGACAGCAGCTTTTACAATGGGCAGCTGGGACAGGCCGATCGTGATATCACTTGTCTGCATTTAAGCTTTATTCCAGATGGATTACTCAAAGAACCTCTACTCTTTTTTAGCGAGCAATAACCCTATGCCTGCACTGGCTAACAAGCCCGCGCATAGGCGGTTGAATAATTGACGCCGCTTGGGTTGTGAAAACCAGTTGCCCAGAAAACTGCCTGCGTAGGCGTAACCGGCAATTGCCACCCATTCCAGTAACAGAAAGAGCGCTCCTAACACCATAAACTGCTGTACGACATTACCATCAGGCTCAACAAACTGGGGTAGAAAAGCAGTAAAAATCAGGATGGCCTTGGGATTGCCCGCCGCAAGCCAGAACTCTTGCCAGGCCAAGCCAAATAGGCTTTTTTGTGAAGCTTCATCAGCGCTCTGCGCTTCCGTTCTTGCGCTCCATAACTGATACGCCAGCCAGAGCAGGTAGAGACCGCCAAGGGTTTTAATTACCAAAAATATCGTCTCGGAGGTATACAGAACGGTTGCCAACCCCGTTGCGGCTAACGTAATCATCCCCACAAAAGCGATCAACCTACCAATACCCGCCAAGCAAGCCGTTTTAATGTCATAACGCTTAGCATTGGTAAGCGAGAGCAAATTGTTGGGGCCTGGTGCCATATTCAAGGCAAAGCAAGCGGGTATAAACAGCAGAAGCATAGTGAGAGTCATCATTGATCCCTTTAGTATTCTCAAATCATTTTTAAGAAGTAAAGTGCTAAAGCGACTTGATCATAGCGTCTCACAAATATTACTTAGCGAATATACCCCCATCCTCATCAAACATCCCGACCACCCAGTCAATGTATACCCTCACACGAGGAGATAACTGGCGATTTGGGATACAGAATGGAAACGGGTGAGTCTGTAGGCGGATTGGCAGGCAGGACTTCGATCAGTCGGACGGCTCGCAGGTCATCTTCTGCATGGTAGCGCGGCACCTGAAGGTACCGCTATTTCCTGCTCCATAAACATAATGCGCGTGACGGGGCGTATGCGCGCAGGACACACGGGTGGACATACCCCTAAGGCTAAGTGCTCATGAAGGTACGCATAGCCTATAGGTTTCATCTCAAAGCGCCTCAAACCAAAATATTTTGTTCACTTCAGCAAGAAAATATTCAGTAGGCAACCTAAACAAGATTTTTTATTAACCTGGCACAGCCCATGTTGCTAATTTTAATTAGCCAACCGTTCATCAGAAAGCTAGCACGTCGGCACATTATAAGGGCAGGCCCAACGGCCTGCCCTTTATGCATGCGTTTACTGCGTTACTACATCAGTTAGCTAACTTGCGGCTCGTGCACCTCGCGGCACTCTTTAACGCTTTCAGCCAGTGCACGTGCAAGGTTATGCACGCCGTTGACAGCTTCGTCGGGGGTTGCTGCGTTCTCGATGCAATCTACCAACGCGGAGCCAACGACTACCGCATCGCTGAATCGGCCAATGATGGCGGCCTGTTCGGGCGTGCGAATACCAAAGCCAACAGCGATGGGAAGCTGGGTATGTTCGCGTAGCTGGCTGACGGAGCGCTCGAGTTTTTCGGGCGTGGGAGCGCTGCCGCCGGTAACGCCCGCCACCGAAACGTAGTAGACAAACCCGGAGGCGTTACCCAGCACCTTGGGCAGGCGCTTGGTGTCCGTGGTGGGCGTGGCCAGGCGGATAAAATCGATACCGTGCTGGGCGGCGGGCTGACAAAGCTCGTCGTCATGCTCAGGCGGTATATCGACCACGATCAGGCCATCTACGCCGGCGCTGGCAGCGTCGGTCAAAAAGCGCTCAACGCCATAGCGGTAGATGGGGTTGTAGTAACCCATCAGCACGATGGGCGTGGTGGTGTCTTTCTCGCGAAAGGCGCGCACCATTTCCAGAGTCTTGGCCTGGGTCTGGCCTTCTTTGAGGGCACGTAGGGCGGCTTTTTGAATCGCGGGGCCATCGGCCATGGGGTCGCTGAACGGCATGCCCAGCTCAATCACATCCACACCGGCGGCGGGTAGGCCGTCCAGAATGCGTTGCGATGTCGCCATATCCGGATCGCCCGCCGTTACGTAGCTCACCAGCGCCGGGCGGTTTTCGGTTTTGAGCGCGGCAAAGCGTGCTGCAAGGCGCGCGTTGGGATTCATGGCGTCGTTCATAACAGTATCCTTCAGTGCGCTCATTTGAACTTGTCTCCCAGGTAGTGGGCCACGCTCATCATGTCTTTGTCGCCGCGACCGCTCAGGTTAACCACCATCAAGTGGTCGCTGGGGAGTTTCGGCGCCCGCTTGGCGACTTGGGCCAGCGCGTGAGCGGTTTCAAGGGCGGGGATAATCCCTTCCCAGCGGCAGCAGGTTTGGAAGGCTTCAAGCGCTTCGTCGTCGGTAGCCGATACATACTCAACGCGCCCCTGCTCGTGCAACCAGGCGTGTTCGGGGCCGATACCGGGGTAATCAAGGCCTGCAGAAATCGAGTGGGCGTCGATAATCTGGCCGTCCTCATCCTGCAGCAGATAGGTGCGGTTGCCGTGAAGCACGCCCGGCGCGCCGCCATTGAGGCTTGCCGCGTGCTGGCCACTCTCAACGCCCTTGCCGCCCGCTTCAACACCAATCATCTCGACCGAGGCATCGTTCAGGAATGGGTGGAACAGCCCCATGGCGTTGGAGCCACCGCCAATACAGGCCACTAGCGAATCCGGCAGGCGGCCCTCTTTTTCCTGCATTTGCGCGCGGGTTTCGTGGCCAATTACCGCCTGGAAGTCGCGCACCATGGCGGGATACGGGTGCGGCCCCGCCACAGTGCCGATGATGTAGAAAGTGTCATCCACGTTGGTGACCCAGTCGCGCAGCGCTTCGTTCATGGCGTCTTTTAGCGTACCGGTGCCGGAAGTCACCGGGATCACTTCAGCTCCCAGCAGTTTCATACGAAATACGTTGGGCTGCTGGCGCTCGATATCCGTTGAGCCCATGTAAATCACGCAGGGCAAACCAAACCGCGCTGCGACGGTAGCGGTGGCTACGCCGTGCATGCCAGCGCCGGTTTCAGCGATGATGCGCTTTTTGCCCATGCGCTTGGCCAGCAGCACTTGGCCGATGCAGTTATTAATTTTGTGTGCGCCGGTATGGTTAAGCTCTTCACGCTTGAGAAAAATCTTCGCGCCGCCAAAATGCTCGGTCAGACGCTCGGCAAAATACAGCGGATTAGGGCGCCCTACGTAGTCGCTCTGAAAATAGGCGAGCTGGCGCTGGAATTCGGGGTCATCTTTGGCGGTATCGTATTCGGCTTGCAGCTCAAGAATCAGCGGCATCAGCGTTTCGGCCACAAAACGGCCGCCGAATTGGCCAAACAGGCCGTTGATATCAGGCTGGATCGCAGGTTGGTTCATGATGGCCTCTCAAAGCGGGGTAAACAGTTGCATTGAAAGTAGCGCAAGCAGACGGAGATAAAAATCGATAAGATGTCATCAATATGTGAGCTGGAGTCAACAGTCGATGCAACAAAGCATGCCACCCTTAAGCGCCCTGCGCGCCTTTGAAGCCACCGCCCGGCTAGGCAGTGTTACCGCCGCTGCCGATGAGCTAAGCGTGACCCACGGCGCGGTTAGCCGCCAGCTGCGCAGCCTGGATGAACATTTCGGCGTGGCGCTATTTGCCAAAGCAGGCCGGGGCATTGAGCTGACTCACCACGGCGAAAGGCTTTATCACGGCATTGGCGAGGCGTTTACCCGGCTGCGTGATAGTTGCGCGGACCTCAAGCGTGATGTGGAAGAAGCGCCGTTTACGCTGGCCTGCCCCGGCAGCCTGCTGGCGCGCTGGTTGATTCCGCGGCTGGACCGCCTTCAACGTGACCTGCCCCAGCTCAAACTGCAGGTCGTGGTCAGCGAAAGTGAACTGCCCGCCAAGCAGGAAAATGTCAGCGCTACCCTGGCCTTTTCCGAGCCGCCCTGGCCCGCCGAGGTAGACGTTGTCGAGCTAATGACAGAGCAAATTTGCGCGGTGGTAAGCCCTCGTTTGGAAGCAAAGCTCGACCCAGCGCAGCCGGATACACTTTTTTCCGGCAAGCTTTTACACACCGCCTCGCGCCCCCAGGCCTGGCCACAGTGGGCCACCGCGCAAGGGCTTGAGCTTGCGCACCTTGAAGAGGCCTTACGCCAAGGCCAGGGGTTTGATCATCTCTACTATTTAATGGAAGCCGCTGTGGCGGGCTTAGGCGTAGCGATTGCGCCAAAACTGCTGGTGGAAGATGACCTGAAAAGCGGACGGCTCACCGCGCCCTGGGGGTTTATCGAAACCCCCGCCAAGCTCTGCCTGTGGCTACCCCGCCACCACAACAGCCAGCGTAGCGCACAGCTTGCCGCGTGGCTTAAGCGGGAGTTGGGCGCTTCAGTTCAATAAGCGAGAAAAGAATAAAAGCGCCCATGCGAGCTAGCGTGACTGCCGCCACTGGGCCAGTGCCCGTATATCATCAGGCGTTGTGCGGCAGCAGCCACCGATACCCGACGCCCCTGCCGCCAACCAATGCTCAGCCCCTTGAACCAAGCCTGAAGGGCCAGTGACGGTGTGATCACACGGGGCCGAGTGCCAGGTTTTAGTCACCGGGTCATATTGCTCCCCCGAGTTGGGATACACCAATACGGGTAGGCCGCACCGGCGTTTGATCGCCGCAATCAATGATTCGATATGTGCAAGTGCGGTGCAGTTTACGCCAATCGCCGCCACGCCAGGGCAGTTGGCCAGCGCTGCGGCACACTCTTCAATCGGCGTTCCATCGCTGATGTGCTCGCCATCCTTGGCCGAGAATGTAATCCAGGCCTGAGCGCCCGGATGTTCAGCCAGAAGGTCGGTGATCGCCAGCGCCTCTTCAAGTGAGGGCAGGGTTTCTACCGCCAGCAGATCAGCGCCCGCAGCCAGCAGAAGTTCAACCCGCTCGCGATGAAACTCAACCAGCCCGGCGCGATCCAGATCATAGCCGCCGCGGTACTCGCTGCCATCCGCTAGATAAGCGCCATACGGGCCAACCGATGCGGCCACCAGCGGCTTGGGGCGGTCGGTTTGCCCCGGCTGCCACACCGCATCGCGAGCCTGCTGCGCCAACGTGACCGATAGCTGAATCAGCTCACGGGCCTGCTGGGCCGTCATTCCCGCCTGCATAAAACCGGGCACCGTGGCCTGGTAGCTTGCGGTAATCGCGCAGTCGGCACCGGCTTCAAAATACGCCTGATGCACCTGGCGAATCTTCTCCGGCGCCTGAGCCAGCAGGCGCGCCGACCACAGGGCATCGTTGAGATCACAGCCGAGCGTTTCAAGCTCGGTGGCCAACGCCCCGTCGATGACCATAAAAGGCGCTTCCGCCAGCAGGGTCTTGATCGGGTTCAACGCACTCATACGGTCTTCTCCTCAGCGGCAATGTTTGGGTGGTCGGAACGTTGAGTGACCGCGCGATGGCTCACAAAATGCACCAGGTAACAGAGCGCCATGAACGGCACTCCGAAATAGAGCGCTACTCGCTGCTGCGGATCAAAAGCGATGCCAATGCATGCAGCCAGACAGGCCGCAAACGCGATCAGAGGCACCCACGGGTAGCACGGGGTGCGATATACCAGATCTTTCAGCCGCCCGCCTTCACGCAGGTACTGGCGTCGGAAGTTGAGTTGGCTGAGCGTAATCGCCATCCACACCACCACCACGGCCAAACCGGAGATCGAGACCAGCACTAGGTAGACGGTTTCTGGCGCATACACGCTTGAAAACAGCGCGCCGAAGCCGCCGATCATGCTGAGCAGCAGCGCGTTCATGGGAATGCCGCGCTTGTTAAGCCGACCAAGCGACTTGGGCAAAGTGCCTTGATCTGAAAGCGTCCAGAGCATGCGCGATGAGGCATAAAGCCCGGAATTGGCCGCCGAAAGCAGCGCGGTGATGATCACGAAGTTCATGATATCCGCCGCGCCCGGTACGCCCAGGCGCTGGAATACCGCGACGAACGGGCTTTGGCTAAGCCCGGCCTGGCTTTGGGGCAACAATGCCGCAATTACAATGATGGTACCCACAAAAAATAGAATCAGCCGCCACAGCGTGGCGCGGATCGCCTTGGGCACATTGCGCGCCGGGTCCACGGTTTCCCCGGCGGCAATGCCAATAAGCTCCGTGCCGGAAAACGCAAACATCACCGCCAGCAAGGTAGTACCGATGGCCAGGAGGCTAGGCGACATGGCGCCCTCGCCCCAAAAGGCCGAAAGCCCGGGCGATGCCAACGCGGCGCCGCTTGAATCCTGCAGCGGCACCCAGCCGATGATCGCGCCCGCGCCGACGATCACGAACACTACCACCGCGATCACCTTAATCAGCGATAGCCAGAACTCGGACTCGGCAAAGAAGCGTGAGGTAAAGGCGTTGACGCCAAACACGATGGCCGCGAACAGCCCGCTCCAGTACCAGCCGGGGATATCAGGAAACCAGCGCCCCATAAACACCGCCGCGGCGGTAAACTCCGAGCCCAGCGCCACCGTCCAGGTCAGCCAGTACATCCAGGCCACCATGTAGCCGGTACCAGGGCCGATATAGCGGCTGGCGTGGGCGCTGAACGCGCCGGAGTCCGGCATATGCACGGCAAGCTCACCCAGGCACATCATCACCAACCAGGCGACGATACCCCCCACCAGATAGGCCAATACGGCGCCCGTTGGCCCGGCCTGCTGCACGGTATAGCCGGAACTTAAAAACAGCCCGGTCCCAATCACGCCCCCTAATGAGAGCATCACTAAGTGGCGCGTCTGCATACTGCGCTTGAAGTGCGCGCCCTGTTGCTCGCTCATAGTACGTCCTAGGTTTTTCTTGAGGCTCTTGATGCCCTGTAATTCAACTCGTTGGGCGCACTATATTAGTGCAAATAAAACCCGCCAAAAAGGAATAAAAACAAGATCTCTTATTCTTATTTAAAATAATCGAATGCCATGGCACCACTCCCGCTGGCTTTGCCTGACGATTTCTCGCATTGAGGGCCTAGCTATCGTGCTGGCCTGCCATTCGGTAAACTTAACAATGTGTATCTGTTCCCAAGGAAGCTCTTCGAGGTCAGTCACATTGAGGATTCAAATACTTGGTTATAAAGGGCCTAAGCCAATGCTAATTACCAAGGACGCTAAATGAAGGTAAAAAGCGTAGCCAAGTTATGTACCGCCAGCGTATTCGCCCTGACACTATCTGGCTGCGCGGGATTTATCGGTGGCGATTTGAAGAATACACGAGGTGTTTATTTGCCTGGCATGGCGCAATGCTCATCGGGTGACTATCGCTATCAGTTGACCGTGAAGAGTAGCGTTGTCGAAGACGGTAGCTATTTGGATCCGGCTCAATTCATTGCCGGTTGGACACTCGGTCTGATACCACTCTACTGGTTATCATTCGAGAATAGTCTCGTTGAAGTCGTTGATACTCAACCATCGGATCAAACTAAAGCCGATGAGCCGACGCTGGTTTTTTCGCGTGATTATAACGTCAGGGTTCATAAATATTACGGCATCATTTGGCCTATGGTCTTGAATACCAATAGTATCAACGCGCTCAAGGCCGATGAAGGCCACGGGCTTCGTGTCGCCCCGGGGATGGACGCGCGCGCAGCCAGCAAGGCATTGAGCGAACTCCCCGGTGACTTTCCAAGGGATCAGCTCTGCTACGAGTCGGGCAAACGCTCACGCTTTAAATAACGCTGCAGCCCACGCCTGAACCGCCGCTTGAATCAGCCGAACACGGTTGGCCTCAGGCAGCGGTGGATACGATCAGCGGTCCAGCTCGATACCTACCCAGCCGCGCTCCTCTACCAGCGCCTTCAGAGTGGGCGGCCGGTAGCTTTCATCACGCTGGTAGCGCTCTTTGACGCTTTGATGAATCAACGTCGGCTTGCCTTCGTTGACCAGTGAACGGTCGAGCTTGCCTCTTAACCGGTACACATGTCGCCGGGAATGATGCAGCTCGCCCCGCGCACCGTTGGTCAGGTTACCGTAAAGATGGGGTGCGATGGCCAGACCCGCGGCACTGGCCTCGTTTAGCATCCACTCAAGGGGTGTATCGGAAGCTTGAATACCGTTCTCATCCGGCGCTTTGCCACCGCCAACATCGCTGTGTACGCCGGCAAACCATACCTGTTTCAAATCAACGCCTTCACGGGCCTCCCACAAGGTAGGCTCGAAGTCTTCGCGTTTCTCATCGATGGCGAGCGCATGGCGCGCGGTGGCAATATTGCTGCCCATCTTGGTGTCGTAAAACTCGTTCTCATTATTGAACAGCCCGCCCAACAGGCTTAGCGGTATACCCAGCGCACCTACGGTATCCCACACACCGATGAAGTGAATGCGCTGCGAAGGGTGGCAATAGGCCTTCCGAAATGCCCTGGCCGTTTGACCGCCCGGCCAGTTTTCGTCCGCGTGATCTCGATACATATCCCAGGCCTGGGTGATCCGGCCAGCCTCCGAGCGCTTGAGAATGCCGCAGTTATTGATGAGTCCGCTCAAGGCGCGCACGGTGTAAGCACCACGGCTAAAACCGAACAGATAGATGTCGTCGTCTGGGGTGTAATTGTGAACGATATAGCGGTAGCCATCGATGATGTTCTTTTCGATCCCGGCGCCGGTTAATGCACCAATGATCTGATTACGATACGAACCGACTCCCCACCCATAAGAGACGTGTTGGCGCATCTCACCCGCAAAGGGAGAAATGGCTCGCGCCAGCTTCAATACGTTGGTGGGGTAATCTTCCTCCAGGTCTTCTTCCGGTTGGTTCCAGGTGCCATCGGCACATACTATGATATTCGCCACTGAGTCTCTCCTTGACGCTGGGCGTTGAAAGCAATGGTTCTCTCTAATGATTGGACGCCATTAACGTTCCGCCAGCGGCAATAAACAAGCTGCCGGTGGCACGATTGAAACGCTTATAGCGGCGCGGACTTTGAAACCAGCGGTTGATACTGGAACCAAGCCCTGCGTAAGTCGACATTAGGGTGAAATCGATCACCAGCCACGTCACTGCCAGAATCACGAACTGAATCAGTTGAGGCTGGCTCACATCGATAAAGTTGGGAAACAGCGCGGCGAAGAACAGCAGATCCTTGGGATTGCTGATGCCCACCATAAAACCACGCCGGAAGAGCGTTTTCATCGGTACACGCTGATGGCTGGCGGCTGAAGGGCTGTGAATATCAATGCTGGAAGAATCCCGCCAGGCCGCGATGCCCAAGTAAATCAGGTAGGCACCGCCAACCAGTTTCAGAATATAAAAGGCACTTTCCGAAGCGGCCAGGATAGCGCCCAGTCCCAGCGAGGAAACTACCATTAACACCAGCGAAGACAAGGCGCCGCCCAGCACGGTGGCGGTCGTATGCTTTCGGCCAAACTTTAGCCCGTGGCTTGTGCAAAGTAGCGCCACCGGCCCTGGAAAAATGATCAAGGCAAAGATGACGCCCACGTAGGTCAGCCAAGTCAACGTATCCACACTGAGCTCCTTTTAAGTAAAAATAGCAATCAGCAACTACTTTACGTTTTTATGCTTTAGGCGTCGTGTCTATTTGCCCAAAGGTTGTCACCTACGTAAACTAGCGCGCCGCTTGAACAGGGCTACATCATGAAAATCAATGTTGTCGGCAGCAGCGGCAGCGGTAAAAGCACGCTCTCTAAGCAATTATCCCACGCCCTGGACGTTCCCTATATTCAGCTTGACCAGCTTTTCTGGCGTGCTAACTGGCAAGGCACACCGGACGATGAATTTTTCGTCGCGCTGGAAGCCGCTTTAAGCGCAGCCCCGGGCGGCTGGGTGCTGGACGGCAACTTTAACCGTACCCGCGATATCAAGTGGCGCGAGGTCGATATGATCATCTGGCTGGATTACGGGTTCTGGCGCGTTTTCCGCCAATCCCTCTGCCGCGCAATTGTGCGCATCATTAGCCGCAAAGAACTTTGGCCCGGTACGGGCAATCGCGAATCGTTTCGCAAGACCTTTATGAGCCGAGACTCGATTCTCTGGTGGATGCTGACCAGTTGGCGCTCCAACCAGCGGCGCTATCTTGCCGATTTGATTGACACCCGTTATCGCCATATTCGTATCGTGCGCCTTACTCACCCTCGCGAGGCCGATGCGCTTGTTAAGCACTTGGCACAAAGCCGCACTGGCGTTAACACACCCAGCACATGAAGCTTGGTGCAGAGCACAAGTTTACACACAGCGTCATTTGGAATGAGGTAATAAACGAAGTAGGGTAATTGGCTGAGCATTCACTAAAAGGAACGTTTATGAGCCATTCTTCGTTATTTACTGCCGTGTCATTAGGTCTTTTCGCTGGTGTTACCGCCTCTGCTGCATTAGCAGAAACGTCTCCGCTGGAGCAACAGCTAAAGGATCTAGATTCGTTTCAGGTGATTGCTCATCGCGGCGCCAGCGGCCACGCTCCCGAAAGCAGCATGGCCGCACTCGAGCTGGCCCATGAATGGGGAGCAGACTATCTGGAACTGGATATCCAGATGACCTCTGACGGTGAGTTGGTCGCCTTTCATGACGACACTCTTGAGCGCACCAGCAATGGCGAAGGCCATATCAACGACTATACGCTTGCCGAACTTAAAGACCTGGATACGGGGTCATGGTTTAACGACGCCTATCCTGATCAGGTGGATGACGCTTTCGTCGGCGCCGAGATATTAACGCTTGAAGAGATCTTTAACCGCTTTGGTCAGGATGCCCGCTACTACCTGGAAACCAAGTCACCCCAGTTGAACCCGGGCGTTGAAGCGGCGCTTGTTAAGCGCTTGGAAGCGTTTGATATGATCGACACTGGGCGCGTGCTGATTCAGTCGTTTGCGCAGGAGAGCCTGCTGACAATTCATGAGCTCAACGACAAGATTCCGCTGATTCAGCTGGTGTGGTATTACCCAAGCGAAGAAGACGACGAACGCCTGGTTGAGTGGACAGGCGTGACACCGGGGCCGCAGGAAATCACCGATGAGGATTTTCAGGCAGTCGCTGAATATGCGGTAGGCATGGGCACCAACTTTATCTATGAAGGTGAAGAAGTCATCGATGCTGCGTTTATTCAAAAGGCTCAGGAAAACGGCCTGCCGGTACATATCTACACTATTAACGAAACCGATGAGATGCAGCGTTTATTGGATTGGGGCGTGAGCGGTTTGTTTACCGACTATCCGGATCGGCTGATCAAGCTAACCGAATAACGCCACTTCACGCTCACTTCCGCCTACCGTAGATCAAGCTGCTCAATGACCTGTTCTACCCTGTTTCGCTGGTTGCCCTGCAAAGTGTTGAGCGGCAGCGGCAAACAGGGTGTGCTGACCTTGCCCAGTATTTCCGCTACGGTGGCGATAACCCGCAAGCTTCCCCCGAATTCACGGTAAAGCACCCAGAACGGCTCAAGCCGGTCAGAAAGACGCTGAACCGTTTGGGCGTCGCCCGCTTGGGCTGCCCGCGTTATCGCCAGCGCCGTTTCAGGAAATAACCCGCCCACCACGGAATACCAGCTGTCGCACCCCGCGATTAGACCGGTGGATGCGACGGCGTCACCGCTTATCCCCATGGTGACATCCTCTGGAATCAAGGCACGTAAACGTGCAATCCGCTCGCGGGCAGCATTGATATCCGTACTGACCGGCGGAACCTTGATTGAGCGCACTTGAGGCAAATGGGCAATACGGCCATGCAGCTCGTCGCTGAACGTAAAGTGGGTCGTGCCCGGATTATCGTACACACACAGCGGTACGCTTAATGAACGGCAGACCGTTTCATAGTGGCTAAACACTTCGTCATCGGTCAGCTTTTGATA
Organism: Halomonas sp. AOP7-B1-5; assembly: GCF_052353045.1. Taxonomy (NCBI): domain Bacteria; kingdom Pseudomonadati; phylum Pseudomonadota; class Gammaproteobacteria; order Oceanospirillales; family Halomonadaceae; genus Halomonas; species Halomonas sp. AOP7-B1-5. Next base: position 24,993 of record NZ_JBQTDC010000027.1, read on the forward strand.
AGAAACCGGCGCTAGCAATACACCACTGGCACCTGCTTTCTGGGCGTCTTCGGCCAGCGCCAGTACGTCCCGCGTGCGCAATGCGCCAATGCCAATAATCACCGGCACGTTACCTGCGCTGCTTACCGCCAACTGGGTAACGCGAGTCCGCGCCTCTCGGGAGAGATAAGCATAGCTACCGGTTGAGCCCAGCACGCCGATAGAGTCCACCTGCGCCTTGGCCAAGCGTTCCACTAAATTGGAAAACTCGTCCTCACGAACCCCCTGCTCGTTCATGGGCGTTAATGGAAATGCGCTTAGGCCGGTAAACATGGATAGCTATCCTTTGTATTAAAAGAGAAGGGCCGGGTAGGCAGGCTCCGCTACCCTGGTTTGAAACGATGGCGCGGGCTGCCCGCCACCGACAGGCGTACCGCAAATAGGCCGCCAGCGTCAGGGTAGCGCTCAAGCTCATCCGCGCGCATGCCAAATCGCGCAGAGGTAATGAAAAGCGTCTTCATATCGACACCACCAAAGCAACAGCTGGTGGGCCTAGGCACGGGAACCGAGAGCTGCTCGATTAGTTCACCATAAGCGTTATAGCGCAGCAAGCAAGCGCCATTGAATTGGCACACCCAGATACCGCCTTCCACATCCATGGCTAGCCCATCAGGCCTTCCCAAGTGGGCAGGGGTCTCTGTGAACATAGTTATATTGCTTAGGGTACCGGCGGCCAGCGAATAGTCCGCTTTTAAGATCTGTCGTGCTACCGAGTCTACAAAGTAGAGGCAATTACCCTCATGATTCCACACCAAGCCGTTAGGTAATCCCATGCGGCCATATAACAGCGTAGGTGCTAGCTGGGTGTCAAAGCTGAAAAGTTGCCCACTCTCAGGGCGATGGCTTTCATCCATCAAACCCGTAACGAAACGACCTCTGGGGTCGCAGGCGCCGTCGTTGAAGCGGTAATGCGGCTCTGCGCTGATCGCAGCAGACATTTGTACGATCTGCCGCGTTTTCAGATCAAACACCGTTACCCGCGCACCTTCGGCGAATATTAAATTGCCCGCCTGGGTGAGCGCCAGCGCGCCGATGGTGTGGTTCGATTCATACAGCGTATAAGACACTGCGTTACCCTGGAGTGCGTGTATCTTGCCATCGGTGATATCGACAAAGTAGAGCGTGCCGGTGCGCTCATCCCAAACGGGGCTTTCACCAAGCTCGATCTTGACGCTTGCCCACTTGTCTATCGCATTAGCGCACATGGCCGTGTTCCTTGATGACTTCCCACTGAGCGGCCATCTCGTCAACGCTTGCCGCATAAATACGATTTAAATCGCGCGGGTAGTCGATGCCAGGATTCTCCTCGAAACGAGTGGCGCTAAACTGGCCGTTGCTGGCACGCAAGATATAGCCGCTCTCATTGCATAAGTAGCTTGCCAAGTACATCGTCCCCGGCGTCACCCACTCCGGTTTGAGATCCGAGGGCGTGCCGGTTTCGCCCCACATGCGCGTTCTGGCCACAGGCGATACCGCGTTTACCCGAATGCCGTGTTCATACCCTTCCAGCGCCAAGGCATTCATAAGGCCAATCTGAGCCATCTTGCCGGCCGCATAAGCCGCAAGCCCCTTCTGACCGTAGCAGGCATACATGGCACGGTCAGAGGTAGTCAACACGATGCGCGGTGCTGTCGAGGACTTAAGGTGCGGCCAGGCATACTTGGCAAGCCACATCGGCGCCCAGACGTTCACTGCCAATGAGCGCTCAAGGAAATCCGCCTGGGCATTATCGATGGCCTGGTAGCCGACCCAGCCCGCGTTATGGATGATGATATCCAGCCCTTGAAACTCAGAGATGGCGCGTACGATCAGCGCGTGGCACTCGGACTCATCTTCCAGATCTCCGCTGTGCGCGATAGCCCGATGTCCCCGCTCTCTCAGCGCTGCCGCCGCTTTATCGCTAATGCTGCTTTCCATGCCTACCCCATCCCGGTCGGCACCGCTGTCGCTGATCACGATATTCGCGCCTGCTTCGGCAAGCGCAACGGCGTAGGTCCAGCCAAGCCCTCTGGCGCCGCCAGTAATTAGGGCTGTTCGATTCTTGAATAACATTCGCTGTTTCCTTTCTGTCTGGATAAACAAGTGTTATTCAAGGTACGCGTTTAATTCTTTTTATCTAATATTAATGAGCAACAAGTTTGATATGCACAGCGTATTACTGAAATACTTTTTAATGGTTTAAAGTATTTAAAGCGCCCTATCGATTCATACACCGAGGCCACCTATGGTCGAAACCCGCTTGCTCAAGCAGTTCATTGCCGTAGCGGAAGAGCTGCACTTTCACCGCGCCGCTGCTCGGCTCAACATGGCTCAGCCTCCCTTAAGCCAAGCCATCGCCCGGCTTGAAGACCGCCTCGGCTTTCAACTCTTTATCCGTAGCAAGCGCGAAGTAGCATTAACCCTCGCCGGTAGCGCTTTTTTAGAAACGGCCTACACCACGCTTCACCATTTGGAAACAGGTATTCAGCGGGCACGTGATGTGGCTGGTGGCGTCGCAGGGCGGCTGACGGTGACTACCGTATCTTTGGCGTATTACGAACCGGTATTGGATGCGCTGCGCCAGTTCCGAAAAAGTTTGCCGAACGTTGAGCTAGTGATCCAGGAGATGCCTTCTTCGCACCAGGTTAAAGCGCTGATGACTGGCAATTCGGACGTAGCGTTTATGCGCCACATGCCCATTCCAAACTCCATGCGCTCAAGAAAGGTGCTTGAAGAGAGTATCTTGTTGGCACTCCCCATTGATCACCCAAGCGTTAACAAGGGGTCGTTGGATTTAAGCGATTTTGCTCAGGAGGATTTCGTCTTTACACCCCAGGCACTGGGGCCCGGGTATTATCATCAGCTTATGTCGCTATGCGAAACGGCAGGCTTTTACCCGAGGATCAAGCAGGAGGCCGCTCAGTTGCATACCCTAGTCGGCCTTGTAGCTAGCGGATTCGGCATTGCGCTATTACCGGAGTGCATGGCAAATGCCGTATTAAATCATAAAGTCGCTTTTTGTCCGCTGCGCCCGATTGGCGATGATTCAGACGCGGTGCTTGGCTTATATATGAACTGGCACCATGACAACGCATCGCCCTTGCTTACCAAGTTTATTGGCATGATAGAAACCCATTGTGAACGGCATTCGGCCCAAGCCTGCCAATTGGATTGGACCGATAGCACTTAATCAAGCTTATGGATGACCATTACCACCGCCAGCGCCATAAATGTTACCCGTGGTAAAGCTGGATTCTTGCGAGGCCAAGAGCACGTAGGCACCGGCGAGCTCTGCCGGCTGGCCTGGGCGCCCCAGAGGACCGTCTTCACCGAAGCTTTGTACGGCTTCTTGCGGCTGGCCACCGCTGGGCTGAAGCGGGGTCCAGAACGGGCCGGGGGCCACGCCATTAACGCGAATGCCCTGCTCGGCAAGCTGCTTGGCCAGCGCCTTGGTAAACGCGATGATCGCTGCTTTGGTCATTGAGTAATCCAGCAGGATTTTAGGCGGATCGTAGGCCACCACCGAGGTAGTGTTGATAATCGCAGCACCTGCTTCCAGATGAGGCATCGCCGCCTGGGTTATCCAGTACATGGCGTAAAGATTGGTTTTCATTGTGGCATCGAAGCCATCATGGCTAAGCTCTGTAATCGATGGCTTCCACTGCTGGCGGGCGGCGTTATTGACCAGAATATCCAACCCACCCAGTTGCTGTACTGCCGTCTCGACCAGTTCACTGCAAAATGCTTCATCACGGATATCACCGGGGATGGCAACCGCAGTGCGCCCTTCGGCCTCAATTAACTCAATCACTTCCCGGGCATCAGATTCCTCTTCAGGCAGGTAGTTGATTGCTACATCAGCACCCTCGCGCGCATAAGCAATGGCGGCTGCCCGGCCGATACCGGAATCCCCACCCGTGATTAGGGCCTTGCGGCCTTCCAGACGCCCGCTGCCACGGTAGCTCTCTTCACCGTGGTCAGGCCGTGGGTCCATTTCACTGGCAAGCCCCGGCCACTCCTGCGGCTGTTCAGAAAACGGCGGTGCGGGATATTGACTGGTCGGGTCCTGCTTTTGTGGCATAAAGCCTCCTGTAGAGCTTGCGCCAGCCGCGCCAGTGCTGGCAGTGGGCTGTGAAGTGGATGATTGAGCGAAAGCGGGTGCGGCAATAGCGGCGGCCATACCGGTCGCTAAACCACCGACTACCTGGCGGCGTGAAGGATCGAACGAGTTGATCGGTTTCACCGTAACCTCCTTGTCATTAGCCGTACTGGGATTCAACGTTTACCGATCTAGCGTAGCAGCCAGTACCCAGAACTAAATCAAAGCTCGCCTGACTTTATGATTCATTAAGAAGATTACCGGCCGTTCAAAATGGGCAGTCAACGCCCATAAAGCGCAATTTTGTACAAGCTGAGGCAAGTCGCAAGCGTTAAACTAGCGCCATATCATTTTGATAAGGGGGCTTAGCAATGGGGCAATCGTCAAGCCGCTTTCAGTTCACTAAAAGTCAGCACATACCCACACTGAAAGTGCTACAGGCAGCGATGTTCGATTTTCGCTATGACCCTCACGCGCATGAAGAGTACGCCTTTGGGGTGACGCTTTCTGGGCGTCAGGACTTTTTCAGCGGTGGGCAATATCACCGCAGCCCGCCAGGCAACGTGATCATCTTTAACCCGGACGACGTTCATGACGGCCAACCAGGCGGCGACCGTACGCTTGATTACGTCATGCTGTATGTTCACCCAGATCAGGTGAAAGCCCTATTTGAAGGCGCCTTGGGTCAGGAAACGGCGTCCCACTTTCGATTCGACAGCACATTAGTGCAGGACACCACGCTACGCGAGCGGATAACAAGCGCGGCTCAGCTTATTACCACGACAACCGGCAGTCAGATTGATCAGGAAAATTCCCTCTACCAAGTCGTTGAGCGGATCACCCAACTAGGCGGCGCCTACCAGCCAGGGCATACCTCTACCCGGCCTGATGCGCTACTCGGCTTGGCCAAGGAGTATATTCACGCGCACTTGGATACCGACCTATCGCTTGAAGCGATTAGCCAGGCCGCGCATCTTTCCAAGTTTCATTTCCTGCGGCTTTTCCGTCAGCAGTTAGGCATCACGCCCTACCAGTACGTAATCAACTGCCGGGTTAATGCGGCGTGTAGTGCACTTGAGCAAGGCGCTTCGCTTAGCGAGGTAACGTTTCGCTACGGCTTTACCGATCTTAGCCATTTCAACCGACGCTTTAAGCGCATATACGGCGTAACGCCCTACCAATATCAGCGCCATCTTATCTGCTGAATAGAGAGATCTTTATGTTAGCCATTATTGCTTACGCCTTAGGCGTAATGTATTCGCCTGGGCCGGTGAATTTTCTAGGGCTGAATGCCGGTATGAACGGGCAGACAAAAACCTCGCTAGGCTACTGTATGGGCGTAGGCACGGCGATGCTGCTACTGTTTTTACTCTTTGGCTGGGCCGGTGCCGCCTGGATCAACGGCCAGCTACTGATAGCGGTGAGCGTTATCGGCTGTGCCTATATTATTTACTTGGCGATACACATCGCTAAAGCGCGCGTGGATCTCGATTCAATCACTCAGCCACCGCTGACGTTACGCTATCGCGATGGGCTGGTTCTTCAGCTGCTAAACCCTAAAGGCATTGTGGCAACTTTACCCATCGCCACCCTGCAGTTTCCGGCTGCCGGTATTCAAGGGATCAGTTTAGTGGCTTGGTCGCTGGGATTAGCATTACTTGCCGCAGGCGCCCCCGGAAGCTACATCTGGGTTGGCAGCTTAGTGGGTGGCCGGATAAAAAACCCTGCCTTTTTCAGACGCTTTAATCAGCTGATGGCGTTGCTGCTGGCGGGCGTTGCATTATCTATTGGTTATGAGCATGTTTGGGTGCCTTTAGTAAGCACGTAGCGTGATCGTTATACTTACTTTTTCTGACCATGGGGCGAGTAAATAGGCTGCTAGAGCCACCACTAATGGCAAGAATTACAGGTCGTAGGCTGTTAATACGAACGCAGGCCCGAATAGCCTCAACGACCAAAGGGGTTATCAGAGTTATAAAATTGACCAACCCTTTTTTTGGGGTTACAGTAACTCCAGGATTAAAATAAAGGGGCAGGAGGTGAATAGCAGAGAGCTGATTAAAGAACTGGAAACGGGTGGCTGGGAACTTGTCAGAGTAAAAGGCAGCCATCACCATTTCAGGCACCCAACCAAGCCCGGCACAGTGACCGTGCCACACCCCAAAAAGGATTTAAAAATCGGGCTGGTTAAAGGAATCAGAAAAAGCGCTGGCCTTGAATAAGGTTGGCCACTGCTGCCCCTACTAACGGAGGTCAACGCATGTTGTTTCCCATTGCCATTGAACGTGGCGACAATGATCACGCCTATGGCGTGACAGTACCCGATTTGCTCGGCTGCCACTCAGCAGGCGACAGCTTTGAAGAGGCGATGATTAACGCTAAGGAAGCTATCGAAGGCTGGTTGGAAGTGGCCGTGGAATACGGCGACCCCATTCCCGAAGCCACATCCATCGAACACCATATGGATAACCCTGATTTTGAGGGCTGGGTTTGGGCTGTGGTGGATATTGATCTAACCCCTTACCTCGGTAAAAGTCACAAAATAAACGTCACTCTTCCCGACCTACTGCTCAAGCAGATTGATGACTTTGTGGCCGGCCACCCTGGGGATAAAACGCGAAGTGGCTTTCTCGCACGCGTCGCTATGGCGGAACTAACCAGAGCACGTAAGGGCGCATAATCCCTATTGCACACACTCGGCCATCCGATGTGCCGAGTGTTTATGGTGCCCATCTCCTGCGTAAGGATACTGACGCGACGGTAAAACAAACATTGGCGTGGGTTGGATACATAGCACGAAAGTATCTGACGCTGCTTTTTTGCGCCTGCAGTTTTCAAAGAGCTGTTCTAGTCTATAAATAGAAAGAGCCAATTTGGCTTTTTCAAAGCGAATACCAGGCAAGCATAGGAGTAAAGCGATGAACCATGGACCGGATGAACAGCGTAACAAGGGCGAAGAAGCTCAAAAAGCTAAACAGACGATTGATAAAGACACGCCTCATGGTGCCAATGCCACGCAAAAAGCATCACAACATGAAGAGCCACGCCCTTATCGACCAGACGCCAACGTTGATAACCAGAAAAACGAAGAATCCCGTTCAGAGCCAGGCCACAATACGTCTGGCAAAGCAGCGCCCATTCCAGGCGCTCAGGTAGTCAAGGAAAAGCGCGCTCATAAAGACAATATTGATCAGAAGTCTGATGAAGCCGACCCTAAAGGGAGCGAGTAGTTTAGGCCTGCAACCTTAACGGCTCCAACATTATGCAAAGAACCCCGTAAATTGCACTGCACCCAAAAGTTAGATACTCATCCAGCGATCAGGGTGCAGTTCATTAAAAGGCGGGGCATATCATGATGCAGGTTGCCTGCTTTACGACGCTTTAGCATGCAACGAAATACCGAGGGCTTTCGTCACCGTCATGATCGTTGCAAAGCTCGGGTTCCCATCAGCGGAAAGCGCCTTGTACAACCCCTCACGGGTCAACCCAGTATCACGTGCTAGTTGTGACATACCACGGGCGCGCGCGATATCCCCAAGCGCGGCAGCTACCAGCGCGGGGTCGTCTTCCTCAAAGCAAGCCTCCAAGTATAGCGCCATATCCTCTTCAGTTTTTAGATGGTCAACGACATCCCATTTACGCAGTGTGCTCATGGCGCCTCCTTCAAATCGCGTGCTAATTGCTTCGCGATATCAATATCTTTTGCCTGAGTGGATTTATCACCACCTGCCAGCAAGATCACCAGCTCATACCCCTGCTGAACAAAATACACTCGGTAGCCAGGCCCGTAGTGAATCCTGAGTTCTGATACCCCTTCACCAACAGGTTCACAATCCCCGAAGTTCCCCAACTCAACGCGGCGCACTCTGGCCAAAATCTTTGCCTTGGCTCTGCTATCTCGCAACTTCACGAACCAAGTCGAGTAGGTCTCGGTGACGGTAATCATTTTCATAATCAAAATGTAAGCCACAGTTAACACTAAAGCAAGTAGTCTCTTCGGTGCCACCGGGCTCGTTATTCAGCAATATGGCGTTGATACTCTTACTTAGCGTTTACTCAACTATAGTGGGGCTACGGCACAGTATTTGCCGTCCTTCTCGCCAACACACAAAAGCAATGGAGAGATGTTATGCCCTCCACTAAGCATCAGGCCGTCGCTAGCCTATGCCTAATGGCTGCATTAGGTGCTGGAATAGCTCACGCACAAGACCAAGATGAAAACACCATCCCTCGGCTAGAAAGCACAACCTGTGCAACCCAAGCGCTAAAAGACCTCAATGCCAGTTGCTACACCTTCTACGGTCAGGAAAACTGGAACAATCCAAACGGGAGAACAATTGAGCTTCCTATAGGCGTTATCGATCCGGAAACTGAAAATGATGCCGATGCGGAAAGCGACCCCGTGGTCTTTTTTCCAGGCGGCCCAGGATACTCCATCCTCGGCAATGCTGATTACATTGAGCAACTGCGTAAGGATATTGGCAACCGCTCGCTAGTGGTGTTTGATCCTCGAGGCTTTAAACATGCCACCCCATCATTGGAGTGTCCTGGCTACGCGGGCGTGTCCCCCTACCACAACATTATCCACACCCCCGCTTTAACGGCTTCACTCGACCCTATGGAGCGGATGCAACACATCACTGACGAAGTCGCTGCTTGCTATCAAAAGCTTGAAGATGAAGCCGTTGAAATTGCCCAATATACGGAAAGCTCAACCTCACGCGATCTTGATGAGATTCGTAACCTGCTTGATTACGATAACGTGAATATTTTCGGCTCCTCTACAGGGAGTGGCACTGCGCTTTCTTATGTTCGTTATTATCCCGACAGTGTGAGAGCCGCCATTCTTGGTTGGCCCTGGTACACCAGCCTTCGCAATAGAGCGCCCTTGGATGAGTTTTACACCTTAAAACGTCGATTTACAGACGTTCTAGCCATGTGCGTTGAAGACAGCGAAGCTTGCCGAGAACAAGTCCCTGCATGGTTTTTAGCCATTGATAGAACGCGCCGCGCGCTGGACGACAAGCCCTATATTGCCCAAGTAGGATCAGAGGATGAACAGAAAACACTATACTTTGATGGTGCCGCCTTCCTCGACACGCTCTACCTGATGCTACCGCAATATTATGCTGAACTGCCTCGCATTGTTTCCCAGGTAACGGAGGGTGATTACTCGTCGCTGCATGACTTCTTCATGATTGACGATTACACCCCAGTGACTGAAGCACCTAACTATGCCATGGGCGCGTTCCTGGCTCAGGCCTGTAACGACATGGGAACCAATCGGCCCACGCCACAAGACTCATTAGCTGCGGTATAGCGCGAACCCGCCATTATTGGCTTTGAACCTATCTGGCTCTGTGCTTGGTGGGGCGGAGATGGTGACGTGCCACCCGAGCATAACGACATCGTAACGACAGAGACACCAGCCCTGGCGATCCATGGCCAGATGGACCCTTGTTGCGGTACTCGCTGGAGCGATGAGCTTACCGGCACCATGCCCAATCTCAAGGCTATCGAGATGCAGGCGCTGGGGCATAGCCCGGTCAATGAGTGTCGCTCCGCCGTAATTAAAGAATTTCTGGATGACCCACTGGCGCAGGTAGATACCAGCTGCCAAAACGAAGTGCCGCTTGCTGAATGGCAATTGGAGTAGTAAGCACGCTTTACCTTAAGTTGGAAAAATTCAGACCTGTGCTAACTCATAGTTACGCCAAAAGCCCGCAACCAGGCGGGCTTTTGCTTATGGATTCAAGAACAAGCGCCCTGACTAGAGGTAGAGGCAGTGACTTGGTACCTCAGCATAAAAGCCATTTTCAAATTTAAGTAGTGGTTTAGAAAGGTGAAGGGAGACCATACGGCTTTTTTCAATAAAACATAAAGATAACAAATATTTAAAACCCACTAACAGCTAAAAAAGTAAAGATACAATCCTAGCGGATTTTTTGTTAATAGGCATGGTGCTGGGCTTAGCCTGTCAATAACCTGTGGATGAAAAAATACCATATATGCTTGAATTGATTTTCCCATAGCCTATATATAGTATGCGTCGCGTCAGGCTAAGTTGATTAAGTTTAGGCTGACAAACGAAAAAAGCCCCAGTCGTGGGGACTAGGGCCTTTCGTAAGTATCAGGCGTTAGCGCGCCTTCAACATTTGGTAAAGGAGATTATCTGATGGAGAAAATTAACACATCTCGTGTAATTTTCAACATTAAGTTGAATAAATGGTTGACGATTAAGCCGGTCTACAATCCGTATATCGGGAGGTTAACACGATGAAAAGTATTGAAATCGTGTTGTATTTCTTTGACCTTACAATGAAGTTAACAGAGCTGACGTTAACGTTGTGGCCAAACTGGCCTACGTTGCTCTGATCAAATCAAGCCCGCTTCGGCGGGCTTTTGTGTCTGCTCACCGAAAACGCTGCACCTGCTCAATAGTGGCCCGCTTGCTACGGCCTGCTCCATCGGTAAATTCATGTAGGTAACGTTCGATGACATCATGTAAAGTAACGCCCTTCCATTTTGCAGTCAGCACGCCACTAGGCGCGGCCAATTCCAGCTCCCGACGCTTCGCCCACTCTTTAGCCATTGCCTTTCTAGGGAATGTTTTCGTTTCTGAGTGGTCAGGTTGACCATTACGGGCAATGCGGATCTGCACCATATATGAGAAACTGCCGTCCTTTTTCCGGCGCTTCCGAATCGTTGCCATTATTGCCTCTCAGATGTACCAAATCAAAAGCGGCTCAAGTACCAAATATGTACCAACGAACCATGTAAAACGTCGCACAACCACTGTAAATACGAACAGTTATGAATGATAACACAACCCAGCAAACCCGCATGAAGTCTGGCACCGCCCTCCCAGTACTGGATAGAACTTTCTCCGTCGCCCCCATGATGGACTGGACCACCCGGGACTACCGGGCGTTTGCGCGTACGTTAACCAAGCGGGCGCTGCTGTATACCGAGATGGTGACTACCGGGGCCGTTCTGCACGGCTCGCCGCGTGAGCGTTTTTTGGGTTACAGCGACGTGGAGCATCCGATCGCCCTGCAGCTGGGTGGTAGTGATTCAGGGGAGCTTGCCGAGTGCGCGGCGATTGCCGAGGCATGGGGCTATGACGAGGTCAATCTGAACGTGGGCTGCCCAAGTGATCGGGTACAGAACAACATGATTGGCGCCTGCCTGATGGGCTATCCAGAAAAAGTCGCCGATGCTGTGCGCGCTATGCAGGCCGCGGTGTCAATTCCGGTCACGGTGAAGTGTCGTATCGGGATTGATGACCAGGATGAAGATGCCGACCTGGCGCGCTTTATCGATATAGTCGCGGACGCCGGTTGTGAGACATTTACCGTGCATGCGCGCAAAGCGTGGCTTAAAGGTTTATCACCTAAAGAGAACCGCGATGTGCCGCCGCTTAACTACCCGCGCGTGCATCGTTTAAAGCAGGACCGCCCTGAGCTGCATATTGGCATCAACGGTGGGATTAAAACGCTTGAAGAGTGTCAGGCGCAGCTTGAACACGTAGATAGTGTGATGATTGGTCGTGAAGCCTACCAAAATCCCTGGTTACTCGCTGAGGTCGATGCGCTGCTTTACGGTGAGCCGGGGCCTGTCGCTAGCCGTGTAGAGGCGGCCCAGGCGTTTCGCCCGTATATTCAGCAGCGGTTGGATGAAGGCGCAAAGCTTAACCATATTACCCGTCATCTGTTGGGGCTTTTTCAGGGCTGCCCCGGCGGCCGGCGTTTTCGGCGTCTGCTATCGGAACACGCGCATAAAGAAGGCGCCGGGTTACGTTTGTTTGATGATGCTGTTGGGCTGGTTAGCGAGCTTTCTCAAGAACAGTCTCAAGAGCAGGCACAAAAACGCGAACAGCCCGCTACGACTTAACGTAGCGGGCTGTGGTGGGCGGTAATTAATCTACGTTTGCTGATTAGTTGCCGCGCACGCCTTTCTCGATACGCTCACCGACTTCCTGATCGATATTGCGCCAATATTCAAAGGCGCGCTCTAGAACCGGCTCAGTAACGCCATCCGAAAGGTGGCCAACTACGTTGGATACCAAGCGATCACGCGCAGCGTCGTCCATTACTTCACGCACCAACGTATGCGGCTGGCTCCAGTCATCATCGTCTTTACGCAAGGTATAGGCGGTACGCACAAACTCACCGCTTGTCGCCCATACGGCATCTTCCGGGAAGCGCTCGCCATCGGCTTTGGGGCCACCTTTGCTGTTCGGCGCATACACAGGGTCCGTTGCGTTATGCATTCGCATCGCCCCGCCCTGGGTATAGCTATTGACCGGACACTTGGGCGTATTGACCGGAATATGCTTGTAGTTCACTCCCAGGCGAGCCCGATGGGCATCGGCATAGGAGATTGAACGCGCCAGCAGCATCTTGTCGGGTGAAAGCCCGGTGCCAGGCACCATATTGTTAGGCTCGAAGGCAGCCTGATTGATTTGGCTATGGAAGTCGGTGGGATTTTCATTAAGGGTCAGCTTGCCCACTTCCATCAACGGATAGTCATCGTGGGGCCACACTTTGGTCAGGTCAAAGGGATTATAGCGATACGTTTTAGCATCCTCGAAGGGCATGATCTGCATCTGCAGTGTCCAGGTGGGATACTCGCCGCGCTTGATGGCTTCAAACAGGTCACGACGGTGATAATCCGCATCGTTACCGGCCATCTGGTCGGCCTGTTCCTGGGTCATGCACTTGATGCCCTGGTCGGTTTTGAAGTGGTACTTCACCCAGAACCGCTCACCCTCATCATTCACCCACATATAGGTATGGCTGGAGTAACCGTTCATGTGCCGCCACGTAGCGGGCACGCCACGATCGCCCATTAGCCACGCCACCTGGTGGGCAGACTCAGGCACCAGCGTCCAGAAATCCCACTGCATATCGTGATCACGCAGGCCATTATCCGCCCGGCGCTTTTGTGAATGGATAAAGTGCTGGAACTTCATCGGGTCACGGACAAAGAACACGGGGGTGTTGTTACCCACCAGGTCGAAGTTGCCTTCTTCGGTATAGAACTTTATCGCAAAGCCGCGCGGATCGCGCCAGGTATCCGGGCTACCGCTTTCCCCGGCAACGGTTGAGAAGCGAATCAGTAAATCGGTTTTAGTGCCTTTTTTCAGAAATTTGGCTTTGGTGTACTTACTGACATCATGAGTGACTTCAAAATGGCCGAAGGCGCCGCTACCCTTGGCGTGAGGCTGACGATCAGGAATCATCTCCCGGTTGAACGCCGCCATTTGCTCCATCAGAAAATGATCGTGTAGAACGATGGGTCCATCGGGTCCTACTGAAAGCGAATGCTCATCGCTTGAAACCGGAATACCGGCACCTGTCGTCGTATGTTTAGGATTACCGCTCGTCATTACCTTTCCTCCATGTCACGGCTGGCACGGCGCCTGGGCGCCGTTTTTTTTATAAAATCTATGTTTTTAATAAATTTTATGTACTGAGCAGTCGTTGTTATTTTTAATTTAAGCTAATAAGACTCACCAAAGGTATAGTCAAGCACGGAGGATTACGCCATTTATCTGACTGAATTGCTTATTTATTGAGCCGATAGGCTTTTTATATGACGCGATTAATAAAGCGCGTCAGGTAAAGGCGTAAGACTTGAGTGAAAGCTTTCAATCGCGGTTTCCGCCTCTTCAATCTCATCAAACCGGGCAATGTGATAAAGCGCTTCGCCTTCATTGGCAAGCGGCAAACGACTCATGCCGATCACAATGCCATCAGCCATCGATTTAACTTCATCTTCCTGATTGCCAAACGGATCGGCGACTTTTCCCAGCACCTCGCCTTTAGCCACCCGGGCGCCCAAACGCACCTGAGGTCTCAAGATACCGTCGATAGGCGCGCGCGCCCAGCTAGATCCATTGGCAAGCTCTGCTGGCGCCGTCGAGCGCCGACGCTGTTCGCCGGTTAGCATATCTAAGCGGCGCATCACACGTAGTACGCCCCGCACGCCCGGGGCGATGGCCCACTCGTCAAACCGTAGCGCTTCGCCCGCTTCATAGGTAAGCACAGGAATACCGCGTCCTTGCGCATAGTGGCGCAGGCTGCCCTCACGCAGCTCGGCATTGAGTATCACCGGTGCGCCAAAGGCATCCGCCATGCGCTCGGTTTCACTACCTGGGCTTAGCTGCGCGCGAATTTGCGGCAAGTTGGTCCGGTGGATGGCGCCTGTGTGCAGGTCGATAATATGCGTGGCCTTATCCACGATCTGCTCGCGAAACAGCGCGGCAATTCGCCCACCCAGGGAGCCTGTCTCACTCCCAGGAAAACAGCGGTTAAGGTCACGCCGGTCTGGCAAATAGCGGGTCTGCTGCAAAAAACCAAACACGTTGACTACAGGCACGGCTATTAACGTGCCGCGTAGGCTTTTGATAGCTTTTGAGCGCAGCAGGCGGCGGACGATTTCCACGCCATTGATTTCATCACCATGAATCCCGCCGCACACCAGCATAACGGGCCCCTCTTTGCGCCCGTGTACGACTTCAACCGTAATATGCAGGGGTGTATGGGTGTAAAGACGCGCAACCGGCACGTCGATTTGTGAACGTTGGCCGGGCTCTACGGTATGCCCAGCGAGCTGAAAAGCTGCTCGCGCCATCTTGAAATTCCTATTACCAGCGGTATTCCCACGCATGCACGATGGCATTCACCAAGTGATGCTATAAGCCTAAACGCCCATTCGCAGGGTTAGCGCCTGTGCGTTATGGAAGGCATACAAAGTTGATAACACATGTAATGCGTTTAATCATCTATCCATACAGTTTTGAATGTAAAAATCGTGGCGTATCAGATAAAATAAGACCATCTTGTGTCATTACTGAGGTTGCGTTTCCATGGCAAGAAAGACCAAAGCGGAAGCGGCTGCTACTCGTGAAGCGCTGCTGGATGCTGCCGAGGAGGTATTTTTTGCAAAGGGTGTCGCACGCACGTCTCTTGAGCAGATTGCTCGGCATGCAGGGTTAACCCGTGGCGCGGTCTACTGGCATTTTAAAAACAAGGGTGACCTGTTCATGGCGTTGGTGGAACGCGTACGCATGCCGTTCCAGTCGCTGATGGAAGCCGTCAGTAAAGCCGATGAAAAGCTTTCCCCGATGGAAGCCATTCGCCTTGCCTGCCATGCGGGCCTAGCACGTCTTGAGCAACCTTCTCATCAGCGTATCCTGTCGATTTTACTGCATCGCTGCGAATTTTTTAGCGATATCAATCCACTCGCCATGCAGGATGAGATCGGTGAAGAGTGTTTTTCCGAAATGCTGATCGTATTCAAGGAAGCCGAACACCAGCAGCTGCTGCGTGAAGATCTAACCCCTGAAGTCGCGACCCGCATGATGCAGTCGGTACTTGGTGGCCTTTTCCACGACTGGCTGCGCACTCCGCATGCGTTTTCCATACGCCAACGTGGCGGCGAACTGATTGACACCTTGATACGCATCATGCACCGCTAGCCCATGACATTCGCTGCAATGCAGCAATCTACCTATACTGGGATGACTGCAGGCTTTGGAGCATCCCATGGACGCCCTGGAATTTATCCGCGTACGCGAACTAGAAGTTGCCATACGTATTTGGAACCCTAACGCACCGCGCACGTTGGTAGCTTGGCACGGTTTAGCCCGCCACGGTGGCGACTTTAACGCCTTCGCCCGCGCACTGGGTGATGAATGGCGGGTTATTGCTCCCGATACGCCGGGCAGAGGGCTTTCCAGCTGGTCACTTTTTCCCTCCCACGATTATCTTTATAGCCACTACGTTAATGTTGCCATTGCGGTATTGGATCACTTCAAGCTTGAGCAAACCGACTGGCTGGGCACCTCCATGGGCGGCTTGCTAGGCATACAGTTGGCCGCCCACGCTGAGCACAGCAAGCGCATCTCGCGCCTCATACTTAACGATGTTGGGCCTGAGTTAAATAATAATGGGCTGATTGAGCTGGCAAGCTACTTCAGTACTCATCACCGCTTCACTACCTTGAGCGAATTGTATGCTGAGCTAAGAGAGCATTACGCAAGCTTTGGCATTCAGGAAGAAGCGACCTGGCGTGAGCTATTGCTAAGCAGTGCTCGCCGCCTGCCTGATGGCAGTTGGACCCACCATTTCGATCCGCGCATCAACAAGCAGTTTATTCACGATACTCCACGGGATATGTGGAAGGATTGGGCAGCTATTCGCTGCCCGGTCATGGTCATTCGTGGCGAGCACTCGACACTGCTGGATGCAGCCACTTTGCCACGTATGTCAAAAGATCAGCCTGAGCTGGTAACGCTGACCGCGCCCGGCTGCGGGCATGCGCCAATGTTAGATCGCTTAGAACAAGTGGCCCCCATTCGTCAGTTCCTTCAGCAGCCGCTACCCGCTCACTCAATATCTTCTCGACCATCCAGCACTACCGCCAATGACGCGTTACCCATAGGACGATGGCTAACAAGGCAGTGGCGGCGCTGGTTCAAGTAATGTGTAGCGTTAGGTCGAATATCCTGCGTCATGACCTTTATGGTTAAGGCGCAGTTTATTCAACCGTACCCGGGTATCCAGATATGTTTGCTCGGTGACACTGCGATAAGCGCTTTCATCGGCCAGGTATTTCACCAGTACACGGCGCTCGCCCTCTTGAGGGCAGTCGCCCTGCTTACAGTGTAGCCTTACGCGGCTATTCGGTTCATTTTCAATAACCGCGGTAGCAAATTCATTGCCTTCACGTTCAGATACCACCACCGTGGCACCTAACAGGCAGCGCCGTGTGAACGGCTTATAGCGATGCAAATTACGCTGCAGCATATGACACATCATGGCGGCAATGGGTGAGGCAATCGCAAACACTATCCATAAGACAAGTACACCCACCGGCACTCGCAGCATACCCAACGACAGCCAGCGTAATGCTAAAAGCTCAATGACTAATGAAAGCGCTCCCGCCACGACGATTAGAAACGTTAGGGCCAGCGTGGCTGGCACACCCGCAAACCCTAACGATACCAATGTGCTGGCCATATGGTCGTCGCGCAGGCTGTCACGCTCAAACAGCTCAAGCGGGGCGATTCGCACCAGCACTAATAACCAATAAAGCCCGACTAGAGCAAGCAGGAAAGTAAACACTATAGTGGGAAACTGCAGGGCAGCAGAAACAAACGGTTGCATGGCGTGTCCTCCTCCAGGCATATCGCCCGGTGTTGTTTTCGCTTGCGATGATTTTATTAGTTCAAGCTGAAAACGATTTACCTCTTTTAGGGTAGTCTAAACTATCCTTTTCTGCCGCTGAGTGTCTTGACGCGGGTCACCCCAACCTAAAAAAACGGGTGCTGCCCGAAGGCAACACCCGCTGATTAACCACTTAGCGTTTTAATCAAGCATCACTGTTGGTCGTGCTCCAGCGCTGGCTTTTGATTATCACGATTAGGGTGGCGTTTGCGATACAGCCAATCAGATACAGTGGCAATCATGGCGTAGAAACTGGGGATAAACAGACTGCCCAGAATCGCAACCGATGCCATGCCCACAGCAACCGTGGTGCCGATATGGTGGCTGCTGACGTCACTTGCGCCGGTAGCCAATGCCAGCGGTAAGGTACCGAAGATAAACGCAAGCGATGTCATAACGATCGGCCGGAAGCGTAGCTCCGCCGCGGTAATCGCTGCCTCACGAATCGACTTGCCCTGCTCTTTACGCTGCAGCTCGGCAAACTCTACAATCAAAATGGCGTTCTTCGCTGCTAGCCCCACGACCACCAGCATACCGATCTGGACATACACACTGGTATCGAGCCCGCGTAACGCAATACCCCCGATGCCGCCCAAGAAGGCAAACGGTGTGGCGGTCAGTACCGCCAGCGGCAGCGACCAGCTTTCGTACTGAGCAGCCAGGATTAGGAAGACCATCATGATACCAAACACGATGGCGAGCATCGCCGTATTACCCAGGTTGGCTTCCTGGTAGGCCGTACCGGTCCACCCCATGCCCCAGTTCGGGCCTAGTGTGTCCATAACCACCTGATCCATGGCTTCAATCGCCTGAGTCGAGCTATAACCAGGAGCCGCTCCCCCCTGGAACTGCGCACCGGTATATACCCCAAAGCGTGAAACGACCGAGGGACCCACCTGACGCTCCAGCGTGACAAACTCAGACAGCGGAATACGTTCGCCATTGCCGCCACGCACAAAGACGCTACTCACGTCATCCGGCGTTTTACGGAAGGTATCCTCGTTTTGCAGGTACACCTGGAAGTTACGGTTTTGATAACTGAAGAAGTTAACAAATCCATTACCGAAGGTGTTAGCAAGCGCTGAGTTGATATTTTCCAGCGCCACGCCATAGCTTAGGGCTTTTTGCTGATCAATTTCAGCCCGGTACGAAGGCACGTTAACGTTAAACGTAGAGAACACCTGATTTAACGCCGGATGCTGGTTTGCCGCCCCCATGATCTGCAGCGAGGCTTCGTAAAGCTCGCGAGGTGAAGCACCATCAAACGATTGCAGGTAGCCGGTGAAACCGCCCGTCGTTGAAAGCCCCATAATCGGCGGAACGTTAAAGGCCATAGCCGAACCGCCGTCAATACTCGCCCCAAGCTGCATGATCTGCCCGACCAAAGAGCCGGCCGTCAGGTCACGATCGCCCCAGGGCACCATGTTAACGAAGATAATCCCACGCGCTGTATTCACCGCGCTTGCCAAAATGTCATAGCCCGCTATCGCTGAGGAATACTGCACGCCAGGAATATCTTCAATAGCGGAGCTTAGCTTCGCCATATACGTTTGGGTACGATCAAGCGAAGCCGCATCGGGTAGCGATACGCTGACCAGCACAATCCCCTGATCGGTTTCCGGCACAAGCGTTGAAGGTGTATTAACGAACAGCCAGTAAGAACCCGCTCCGACCGCAATCGTCAACGCCAACGCCAATACCCAAAAGCGCACCAGTTTTACCACAAACCACATGTAAACTGCGGTGATGCCAGCAAACAAGCGGTCAAACAGGCGCAGCGGCGTCGTAATTGCCCGCTTGAAAGCCGATTGACGCGTTTGGTGCAGGTTGTGCTTGATAAAGATGGCCGAAAGCGCAGGCGTAAACGTCAACGCCATCAAGGCTGACAGGGCCACCGAAATCGCCACAGTAATCGCGAACTGTTGATAAATCTGCCCGGTAAAACCACCCAGGAAGGCAACCGGCACGAAGACCGCAGCCATAATCAGGGAGGTAGCAATAACCGGCCCACCGACTTCTTTCATGGCACGAATCGTGGCGTCATGAACAGAAATATCATCTTCTTCACTCAGCACACGCTCGACGTTTTCCACAACGAGTATCGCGTCATCCACCACGATCCCTATCGAAAGTACCAGGGCAAACAGCGTGAGCAGGTTGATCGAGAAGTCGAACAGGTAAAAGCCTGCAAAGGTACCGATGACCGAGACAGGAACCACCGACATGGCAATAACGGTGAAACGCCAGTTCTGCAGAAAGATAAACAGAATAACGATAACGATCAGGAAGGCTTCGATAAAGGTATGAAATACCGTTTCTACCGATGCATCGATAAACTGCGTGGTGTCATAGGGCGTTACATACTCAAGCCCAGGCGGGAAACGCCCGGCCAGATCATTCATTGTCGCCCGCACCGCATCGGCGGTTGCCAAAGCATTGGCGCCCGGCTGCTGGTTAATGATGATAGGCGTCATGGTGGAGCCATTCAGCCGTGCATCGATCCCATAAAACGAGGCGCCCAATTCGATACGCGCTACGTCCTGAAGACGCAGTGATGAGCCATCGGGATTAGTGCGCAGATAGATATTGCGGAAGTCATCCGTATTGGAAAGACGACCGCCAGCGGTGATCGTGTAGGTATAGGCACGCGGCTCACCCTGCGGGGTTGCCGCCAGGTTACCTGCCGGGATTTCAGTGTTTTGCGAGCGAATGGCGCTGGCGACTTCACTCGGGGTCAAGTCGTACTGGGCCAGCTTATCGGGATCCATCCAGATACGCATGGCGAACTCGCCGCCACCCAACACCTCGGCGTTACCTACGCCAGGCACCTGGCGCAGTTCATCAAGAACGTTAAGGGTGGCGTAGTTCTGCATGTAAACGTTGTTGTAGTCGCCGCTGGGTGACGTCAGGGCGATCAACATCAAGATAGAGTCAGAGCGCAGTTCAACGGTTACACCCTGAGACTGCACCTGCTCAGGCAGCTGCGAAAGCGCTCCCTGTACACGGTTATTGACGTTGATGGTATTGATATCACCATCGGTGCCGATATTGAACGCCACGCTCAGGCTCATGATGCCGTTATCAGCGCTGTTAGAGGTCATGTATAGCATGTCCTCTACACCGTTGATCGCCTCAGCGAGCGGCGCCGCCACCGTTTGCGCAACGGTTTCAGCATCCGCACCAGGGAACTGAGCCTGCACCGATACGGTGGGCGGCACCACGCTGGGATACTGCTCGATCGGCAGTATCCGCATGGCCATAGTGCCTACCAGTGTCAGGATAATCGCCAGTACCGTGGCGAAAATCGGACGACTGATAAAGAAGTTAGAGAGATTCATTATTGTGCACCCTCTTCCCCTTCACCTGGCGGCGTTGCGCCAGCGCCGTCGGTCATTTCTGACGCGGCTTCAGCCTGTTGCTGCTGTTCTTTCGCTTCGGCTTCTTCAACCCTTTCCACCAGCTCATCGGCATTGCCGTTAAAGGGCTGCGGATCAATCGCCATGCCGGGTTCTAGACCCGCTGGGTCACCCACTACTACACGGTCGCCCTCTTCCAGACCACCGGCAATCAGCTGCCAGGGACCAGCCACTTCGCCTAGCTGTATGGTGCGCTCGCGTGCCAGATCCTCTTCATCCAGCACAAATACTCGCGGCCCCATCAAGCCTTGGGTGACCGCAATTTCCGGCACGGCAAACACGTTAAAGCGCCTTAAACCGTCAAGGCTCACGCGTACGAACTGACCGGGCAGGATAGCGCCATCAGGGTTATCAAACGTGGCAGACGCCTGAACCGTACTGGTTCCACCATCCACCCGCGAGCCCAAAAACTCTAAACGCCCTTCCAGTTCAGAGTCGTCTGAACCGCTTAAGCCTGGCACACGCAGGCGCGCAGTAATATTGGAAGCATCACCGGCTTCGTTTAACTGACGACGCAGCTCAAAGGCATCGCGCTGGGGCATCTGGAAGCGTACTTCCAGCGGATCCAGTGGTGTGATGGTGGCAAGTTCTGTTCCGGAGTTAACGAAGTTGCCCACGTTGATCTGGCTCAAGCTGATCATGCCGGAGACAGGCGCTGATACGTTGGCATAGCCAAGGTCTAGATTGGCACTGGTCAAGGCAGCTTCTGCCTGGGCAACATTGGCTTGCGCCACGCGCTGCTCTGCCTGCGCTTGATCGTACTGCTGGCGGCTTACCGAGTTCTGGCCTAACAGCTGCTCAAAGCGCTGGGCATCGCGCTGGGCACGAGAATATTCGGCACGTGCACTTTGCAGATCGGCTTCGCGCTGGTTGACCGTTGCCTGATAAAGATCAGGTTCGATGGTATAAAGCGAATCACCTTCTTCCACCATCTGGCCCGGCTCAAAATGACGCTCCTCCAGATAGCCACTTACCCGGGCCACCAGGGTCACTTCGCTATCACTGCGTAACAACGATGGGTAGGATTTGTTAAGCGGAATATCCTGGCGCGCCATTTCGGCCACTTCTACCTTATGAGGCGGCGCTTCTTGCTGAGCGCCCTGTTCCTCTGGAGGCTGTTCTTGGCCACAGGCCGTCAGCGCTAGCGCAGCAATCAGCGTTACTAGACTCGCTCGGCCTGAGTGAATCACCTTTCTCATACTTGATATCCCTTGATCTTTCGAAACGTTGACTAACGGCGCCACGCTGCTTTTAAGCGACGCTAAACTTATAAAGCTTGGTCGCTAGTCTGAAGCCATGTCTATTAATATTTGTTACATACCGGGAGTGGGCGGAGCCCCAATATCCATGGCACGCTGATAATTGTCTTCACCGCCATCGGGCAGGGTAAAGCTTACCTGTTCGCCGGTTAGCCAGGCGTTAACTTCTTCGATTGCCGGTACGTCAAGCAGGCCTGACTGCTGGCGCAGTGAGAGAAGATTCACCACATAGTCGTAACGGGCTTCCGCATAGTTGGCGATAGCGTTGTAGTAGTTCTGCTCGGCATTTAATACGTCAACAATATTACGCGTACCGACTTCATAGCCTGCCCGCGTGGCTTCCAGTGCACTTTGTGTAGATACAATGGCCTGTTGACGCGCTTCCACCGTTTCGACGTTGTTACTTACCTGGGTATAGAGCGAACGTACCTGCTGGATGGTGGTGCGGCGCTGCGACTCAAACTCGTACTGCGTGCTTTCTAGCTGGTAAGTCCCCTGGCGAATGCTCGCACTGGTACTACCGCCGGTGTAGATAGGCAGGTTGGCAGATACGCCAATCTGGCTTGAGGCGTCATAGCCGCTGACAGCATCAAGGTCACTGTCGGCATGCTGGTAGTTAGCAAATGCCTGGAAGGTCGGCAGACGGCCAGCACGAGCGATATCAACACCCACACGGGAAATTTCGATTCCCGCCTGCTGAGCAAGCACTTGCGGGTTACGCTGGATGGCTTGCTCGACCCAGTAATCACGGTCGTTGGTGGGTACGCCAACCGGCATATCGCCCAGCGAGTCGATATCGGCATAACGCTGGCCGGTTAACTGCTCAAGTACTTCAAAAGCCACCTGAAGATTGCTTTCTGCCGCAATACGATCGGCACGCGACTGGTCAAAGCTTGCCCGCGCTTCTTCCACTTCGGTAATCGCAATCAAGCCCACTTCAAACTGTTCGCTGGCCTGCTCTAACTGGCGCCCGATAGCACGCTCTTGAGCCTGCCTGGCTTCTAGCACCTCGTTGGCCCGCAGAATATCGAAATAAGCGCTCGCCACATCAATCAGTAACTGCTGCTCAGTCGCGGCCAGCAAATACACCTGCTGGTCAATCTGGCGCTCGGCTTGGGTTACCTGCTGGCGCGTGACTTCGTTAAACAGTATCTGGGTGGCTTCCAAGGTAAGCGACAGGCTGTTGTAGCGGTCTTCACCACCACCGACACCCACGCCTGCACCGGTTCCCGCGTCGGTTCCGGCTCCTGGAGCTCTGGCGGACGACTGGCTTTCAAACTGTTCGTGATGTACCACGTTGCCTGATGCATTTACCTGGGGCAGCAACCCGCCACGCGCGACATCCCGCGCGGCTTCCACACCAGAATACTGGGCGCGCGCCGAGTTCAATGCAGCATTATTGCTCAATGCATCGCGGGTAATGGTGATAAGGTCAGCCGCCTGTGCGGGCAGCACAACAGACGCGGTAAGAACAGCCAATAATAAGGGTCGTAAAGGGGCATTGACTGCCCAGTGTGCCAGTCGCATGGAAGTGCCTCTAGGTGTCAACGAAGGGTGGTGCTGCAAGTAAGCCATTTATAAAGAATGGCATTATAGTTACATTCATGTATGTATGCTAGACTTGAAGTCTGCCTAATTGTATGTACACAGCATTGTCAAGGCGTCCCCCTTTACCCTAGACCAAAGCATCGTATGAAGGCACTTTTTTAGCGCTATTGAGGCTTAAGATTTTCTGCAATCATTCTGCGCGTTGGTGCTAAGCCGCTGGCTTACCTTGAATAAGACTCCAGTACTGCCACGCAGCGCTCTACTCCGCTGCGGTAGCTAGCACCAAAGAGTAGTAAATGATTAATCAATGGATACAGCTGAAAAAGCGCTTCTCGCCTTGGCCAATCAGCCGGGGCGTCCCCTTCCCAATAGGCATCAAAAAACGCCCTTCCCGGGGAACCAAACAGCGTCAGCATAGCTAAGTCGACCTCTGGATAATGGCGGTAAACAGCAGGGTCGATCACGGCAGGGCCACGTGTTGTGACTAGCACATTGCCAGACCATAAGTCTCCATGCAGAAGGCTTGCAGGTGTGCCTGGCAGCCAATCTTCAAGCTGGAAGGCGATATGCTCGATACGTGTGCGTAGTGCCTGCTCAATCAAACCGTGCTGAAAGCAGGCATCACTAAGCGGCAACAGACGCCGTTCACGTTGAAAAGCACGCCCATCCTTAAGCGGCGCATTGGGCTGTGGCGTTCGCCCGCAAGCATTATCCTGATGCCAACCATGGGCTTCACCGATAGCGCTATGCAGCTCACGCAGACCTTCCCCCAACACGCTATCGCTGGCGGGTTCACTGGGTTGAGTAGGCAGTGATTCAAGTAGCAGCCACTCTTCATACAGGCCTAATACCTCGGGGACGATAAGCGTTTTACACGCCCCTTTAAGAGCGCATAACCCTTCAGCCTCACCGCGCAGCCGCTCGGCCTTGTCATGCTTGACAATCACTTGACCCTGGGAAGTTTCAAGCGCATACACCGCAGCGCTATCCCCGCCGCTGAGAGGCCTTAGCTGGCCGGTAGGTCGTATTGCCTGGGCTTCAAGTAGTTCACGCAGGGTGGCATTCATGAACATCTCCGCTGGGTAGCTGGGCTTCCCAGTGTGCCTGTTACTCCCTGCGTGCGTCGATGCTCTGAATGCCTGAGCGCCTGAAAGACTGAGTACCTGAAAGACTGAGCGTCTTAAAGAATGAAAGCTATACGCCTTGGTGGCGCTGCTTCAGCGCCTGGGTGTAGCGAGTATAAACATCCTGATAGGCTTCAACGCGGGCCAGGTTGGGCTCGGCAAGCGATTGGGCATCAAGGTGAACCATACGCTGACACAACGATTCCAGGGTAACGCCCTGAGAACGCTGATCACACCAGGCGGCCTGAATCGCCGCGCCTAATGCAGCGGCGTCGGTAATCTCAGGGCAAATCACTTCGGTGCCAGTAATATCGGCCACCATTTGCCGCCATATTGGGCTATTGGCACCACCGCCGATCAGACGAATCTGGCTCGCGCCCGCCGTTAAATCACCCAGCAGTTCAAGCCCATAGCGCAGCCCAAACGTTGCCCCTTCCACCACCGCGCGGCAAAGGTTTTCCTGGGTGGTATTTAAACTGGTCAAGCCCAGAAAATCCGCCGAGGCTTCCGGCAGCATTGGCACGCGTTCGCCGTTGAAAAATGGCAGCACGGTAACCCCTTCAGCGCCCACCGGGGCGCTGGCTACCTGCTCGCTAAACGCGGCCAGATCCAAACCAAATAGTTCGCGTATCCGGGTAGTCGCCGAGGTAACGTTCATGGTGCAAATAAGTGGCAGCCAGCCACCGGTGCTCGAGCAAAAGTTCGCCACCATAGCGTTATCGCAGATAACCGGCTCAGGCGAGTAGGCGCATACAGTACCGGACGTCCCCAGGCTTAGCGTTATTAGCCCTGGGGTGATATTGCCGGTGCCTATGGCGCCCAGCATATTATCGCCACCTCCGGAGGACACTACCACGTCATCGCCAAGCCCTAGCTCGCGGGCGGCAAGCGGGCGCACAACCCCGGCAGGCTCATGGGCTTCCAACAGCCGCGGCAGTACGCGCTGCGGATCAAGTTCCGGGGCTATCTCCGCGAATACATCTAACTGCCAGCGCCGCGTTCGGGTATCAAAATAGCCGGTACCTGAAGCGTCGCCCGCTTCGGTCACGCGCTCGCCGGTCAGCCAAAAATTCAGGTAGTCGTGGGGCAATAACAAGCTATCGATGCGCCGATAGGCATCCGGCTGATGTTCTCGTAGCCAAGCGATTTTGGAGGCGGTATAGCCGGTTTGCAGTACAAGGCCGAGCTTTTCCAGGCAGCCAGCCTCGCCGCCCAAGCGGGCAACAAGCTCACTGTTCTGCACACTGGTTTCGGTATCGCACCAAAGCTTGGCGGGATAGACCGGCGCGCCGTCAGCATCGAGTGCCACCATGCCGTGCTGCTGGCCGGAAACGCCGATACCCCGCACCTGCTCGGCGCTTATCCCTGCGCGCTCCAGGGCGCTAAAAAAAGCCCCTTTTAAAGCAGCAAGCCATTCAGACGGCGCCTGTTCGCGCCGCCCGTTTTCGCCCTCATCCAGCCGGTGTGGCCGGCTTGCCTCGCCAAGAATTGCGCCCCGTTCGACATCAACCACCACGACCTTGGTACTTTGCGTACCGCAATCCACTCCGATATACATCACAGCGTTCCTTTGGAGGCCACAAGTGCTTGCAGCGTAACCCGTGCGCCGAGCTTATGCAGCGAGTTAAGCGTTTGCACATAGGCCTCATGAAAGCGCGGGTGGTCGGCTAAGTCGCCAAACAGTTCACGGTTGTCGATAAATGTACTCGGCCGGGTACGGTTTTCGGCGGCAATCGCGGTGAGCGTGTCTTTTAAGCGGTCCACTATTTCGATAGGTTCGCCCTGCTCGTCGATACCTTCAGCGTAGCGTGCCCAGCTGGCCACTACCGCAGCACTGCGCTTGACCTCACCACCGTGGGCCAGCTGGTGATGAATCACCGGCACCAGCCACTTGGGAATACGGTCTGAGCTTTCCGCACACAGCCGCGCCAACGTGTCCTTGATTTCCGGATTGGCGAAACGCTCAATCAGGGTTAAGCGGTAAGTCTCCAGATCCACGCCCGGTACCGGAGCCAGCGTGGGCGAGCCCTCTTCGCGCATATAGCCCAGCAAAAAGTCCACAAATAGCGGATCCTGGCAAACCTCGTGGGCATAGCGATAGCCCGCTAAATAACCAAAATAGGTGAGCGCCTGATGGCTGGCATTTAAAAGCCGCAGCTTCATCAATTCATAAGGCTCGACATCCTCAACCACCTGCACGCCTACCTGCTCAACCGGCGGGCGGCCCAGCGGGAAATGGTCTTCCAGCACCCATTGGGTAAACGGCTCACACACCACGGGCCAGGCATCCTCAATACCAAAGCGATGCGCCAGCTCGTCGATATCCGCCTGTGCGGTAACGGGCGTGATGCGGTCCACCATGGCGTTGGGAAACGCGACTTCTGCAGCAAGCCACTCGCCCAGTTGGCTATCACGGGCGCGGGCGTAGGCTGTGAACATGCGCTTGGCCACATCGCCATTGCCTTGAATGTTGTCACACGACATCACGGTAAACGGCGCGATACCACGCTCGCGGCGGCGTACCAGCGCCTCAACGACCAAGCCAAAACTGGTCGAGGGTTTTTCAGGGTGGGCCAGGTCATCGCGCACCTGGGGGTTTTCAAGATTGAACTCGCCGGTCACCGAGTGAAAGTTGTAGCCCCCTTCAGTCACGGTGAGCGACACAATCCGAATCGCCGGGTCGGCCATCTGCTCAATGACCGCCTCGGGGTCTTCCGGGGCAAACAGGTAATCCACCATACTACCGATAACCCGCGGCGCGTACTCGCCGCCAGGGTGCTTGACCACCAGGGTATACAGATGATCCTGCGCGGCGAGCACCTGCTGCATGCGTCTATCACCCGGCATGACGCCAACCCCGACGATTCCCCAGTCAAGCGCCAGCCCCTGATTCATCAACGCATCAAGATACATCGCCTGATGAGCACGGTGGAAACCGCCCACGCCAATATGCACGATGCCCGGCGTTATCGTGCTCCGGTCATAAAGGGGAGTGCCAATGGGGGAGCCTAGTTTGCCCACATTGTGATTATTAAGCTGGGTCATCATCGCTCTCCTGGTAAGGAACTGGCTAAAAAGACGGCGCCGCCGGTAACCATCGCCACTTTATGGGTTAGCTTCATTGCCGCCCCGCTATTATCGAATGCTGATAGCCACCGGATCAGCTGGCGGCACGTACCTGCCACTCATTCACCAGCGCGCCAAGCCCCTGCATATGCTCCAAAATGCGCCAGGCGCCCGCTTGTTGAAGTCGCCCAGGCTGTTCGGCATCCACATGGCTTGCGCCGACAAAGCCAATCACGCACATACCGGCGGCGCGGGCAGCGGTAACACCGGCCACGCTGTCTTCTATCACCAGGCAATCACTGGGTAGGCAACCCAGCTCAGCGGCGGCGAGCAGATAAAGCGCTGGATCAGGCTTTGGGTTAGCGACCTGATCGGCGGTAAAAATGGATGTGCCCTTGCCAAACGCATCGGCTAGCTGGGTGCTGGAAAGCGATGCCACTACCCGTTTGCGGCGGCTGTTGGACACCACTGCCTTGGCCAGGGGAATCGCAAGCACGGCGTCATAGGCGCCCGCCATGGGATTAAGCTCGCGCGCCAAGCGCTCCTCGATAGCCGTATCCATCAGTTCGGTGGCATTATCAGGTAACGTATACGCGCTGTGCTGCTCAAGATATTTAAGGATATCGCCCGTGGTCATCCCCAGCGCCTGGCTTAACCGCTCGGCAACGTTTACATCCGGCAGCCACTGGCCGAGATACTCTTCCAGCACGCCTTCCGCCAGCGCTTCGCTATCTACCAGCACGCCATCGCAATCAAAAATAACCACCTTCATACCGGGGCCTCGGCGGCACCTGGGGTACGGTTATCCTGACGGGTCAGCCCTGCCAACGGATGCTGGGTAAGGCTTGTCAGCGCACGGCCGTCGCTATCAAACAGATGCGCGCGCTCCGGGGCGAAGCTAAAGCGCACGGTTTCATGCACCCGGTAGCCCACATCGCCATCGGCCATCAGGGTTACCAGCAGTTCCCCCATACGCACATACAGCGATGTTTGCCCGCCCAGACGTTCAAGCACTTCAATTTGACCGCTTAACGCGCCCGCCTCATCCAGCACCAGGTGTTCTGGCCGGACACCCAGTTCTAGCGTTGCGTGCTGCTCAAGGGTCTGACCATCGGCGGGCACTGTGCACTCTCCTCCACCAGGCAAGCGAACGTGGACACCCTCAGGCGATACGCTTAACAAGTCGACATTAAAGAAATTCATCTTGGGCGAGCCGATAAAGCCCGCTACAAAGCGGTTAGCCGGGTGATGATAGAGCGCCATGGGTGAGCCTACCTGCTCAACCACGCCGTCATGCAGCACGACAATCTTGTCGGCCATGGTCATGGCTTCGATCTGGTCGTGGGTGACGTAGATCATGGTGGCATTGAGCTTGTCGTGCAGGCGGGCAAGCTCGATACGCATCTGCACGCGCAGCGCGGCATCCAGATTGGAGAGCGGCTCATCAAACAGGAAAATACTCGGATTGCGCACTATCGCCCGGCCAATGGCAACCCGCTGGCGCTGGCCACCGGAAAGCGCTTTGGGCTTACGATCCAGCAGCGGCTCAAGCTGGAGCACTTTGGCCGCTTCCAGCACCTTGGCGCGGCGCTCCTCTTTAGGCACGCCGGCCAGGCGCATACTAAAGCCCATGTTGCCTTCCACGGTCATGTGCGGATACAGGGCGTAGCTTTGAAACACCATGGCCAGGCCGCGGTCGGCCGGGCCGACCTCGTTCATGCGCTGGCCATCAATCACAATGTCACCGTCGGTGGCGCTTTCCAGCCCCGCGATAATACGCATTAGCGTTGATTTACCGCACCCCGAAGGCCCGACAAAGACCACAAACTCCTGATCATTCACGTCAAGATCGATGCCCTTGAGTACCGAGGTGTCGCCAAAGCGCTTAGTAATATTGTTAAGTTGTAAGGTTGCCATGCAGAACTCCTTTACTTGACGGCGCCAAAGGTCAGGCCACGTACCATTTGTTTTTGGGTCATCCAGCCAAGAATAAGGATGGGGGCAATGGCCATGGTGGAAGCCGCCGAGAGCTTGGCCCAGAAAAGTCCTTCAGGACTTGAAAATGAGGCGATGTACGCAGTTAACGGTGCGGCCTTGGAAGACGTGAGATTGAGGCTCCAAAACGCTTCGTTCCAACTCAAGATCACTGACAGCAGCCCGGTAGATGCGATGCCGGGCAGAGTGAGCGGCAAGAGCAAAAAGAACACTTCCTGCAGGGTCGACGCTCCGTCCATACGCCCGGCTTCCAGGATGTCCTTGGGCATATCCTTGAAAAAGGTGTAGAGCATCCACACCACGATAGGCAGGTTCATTAAGGTGTAAATAATGATCAGCCCGGTGCGCGTATCGAGTAATCCGACATCACGGAAAATCAGGTAAATCGGCACCAGCACGCCCACGGGTGGCAACATCTTGGTGGAGAGCATCCACAGCAACGTACCCTTGGTGCGTCTGGTGGGTAAAAACGCCATGGAGTAGGCAGAAGGAATGGCAATCAATAGCGCCAGAAAAGTCGAGCCAAACGCGACGGCGACACTGTTGAGCGCAAAGCGCGCATAGCCTGAACGCGCCTGAACGGCTTCATAGCTTTCAAGCGTGGGCGAAAAAATAAAGCTTGGGTCGGCAATCGCGGCGGCTTCGGTTTTAAAACCGGTCAGCACCATCCATAGAATCGGAAAGAAAATCACCAGAGCAACCGTCCAGCCCAGCACGGTGATCAACAGCGTTTTCATGCCGGCTGACCCACGGCCCGCGCTGGCACTCGTACTGGAAATGGCCTGCGCTGGCGTATTGGAACGTAGTAGTGTCATTTGTATTCTCCAAGTGCCCAGGGCGCTCGCTAGTCTTCCAGGTTTTTGGCAACCATTCGCACCAGGAAAATCGCCACAATGTTGGCCAGGATAATCGCGATCACCCCACCGGCTGAGGCGACACCCACATCAAAATCAAGTAGTGCCCGCATGTAGATTAGATAGGCCAAATTCGTGGTCGCAAGTCCAGGTCCGCCCGAAGTGGTCACAAAAATTTCGGCAAAAATGGTCAGCAGGAAGATCATTTCAATCATGATCACCACGCTGATTGCCCGCTTTAAATGGGGCAGCGTGATAAAGAAGAAGATCGCGATAGGCCCGGCACCGTCCATTCGTGCGGCTTCCACCTGGTCTTCGTCCAGCGACTGCATGGCGGTGAGCAGAATCAACAACGCAAAGGGCAGCCACTGCCACGCCACAATGATTACGATGGAGGTTAACGGGAGCGCTGAAAACCAATCAACGGCAGGCAAACCCAGTGAATTTGCCAACCATGCCAACACCCCGTTAGAGGGGTGCATCATCATGTTTTTCCACACCAGTGCGCTCACGGTGGGCATCACAAAAAAGGGGGAAATTGCCAGCACTCGGGCAGTCCCGCGCCCGGCAAAGTCCTGCTGGAACAAGACGGCCAACAGCGTGCCGCCCACTACGGTAATCGCCAATACCCAGCCTACCAGCAGCAAGGTATTGCCCATTGCCTTCCAAAGTGCGGGGTCGGTTAGCAGATACTCGTAGTTTTCAACGCCTGCGAAGCCGCTCATGCCGGGCATCAGCAGGTTGTAGTACTGGAAAGAGAACCATATCGTCATGCCTAACGGTATGATCATCCATAGCAGCAGCAACGTTACAGCGGGGGCTTGAAGCGATAACGTTCTAAGCCCGCCGACCGTGCGGCCAGAAGCACGTGTTCTAGTCATGGGAATACCTGCGCGATAAAAACAACGAGAAACCGTCACATCACGCCTACCCGCGTAGCGGGTAGGCGCTTTTACTTATCAGTCGTTGTAACCCGCTCGCTGCATAGTGCGCTCGGTGGCGCGCTGGGCACTGTTTAGCGCTTGCTCAACCGTGGTGTCGCCGGTTAACGCCGCGGCAATGCTCTGGCCTACCTGGGTACCAATTGCCTGGAACTCGGGGATATTGACAATTTGCACGCCGGTATAAGGACTCGGCTCTAGCGTGGAATCGGTCGGGTCGGCATTTTGAATCGCGCTCAGCACAAAATCAGCGAAAGGCGCGGCTTGCGTGTACTGCTCATTGGCGTAGGTGGATTCGCGAGTACCCGGCGGTACATTGGTCCAGCCATGGGTTTCACCGACCAGCTCAATGTATTCCTGCGATGTCGCCCAGGTTATGAACTGCTTAGCGGCATCTTTATGCTCGGAAGAGGCAGGAATCGCCAGCGCCCAGGTCCATAGCCAGTGCGAGCCTTTGGGTGTTTGTGCCACCGGTGCTGGGGCAAAACCAAGGTTGTCGGCAACGCTGGACTCGTCACCATCATAAAGCGTTCCCGCCGCGGAGGTAGCGTCTACCCACATCGCACAGTTTCCGCGTGAGAATAGCGCCAGGTTTTCATTAAAACCGTTGGAGCTGGCGCCGGGCGGGCCGTAGTTGCCCAGCAGATCCACATAGAACTCGATGGCATTCATCCAGGGTTCAGAGTTGAGCTCGGGGTTCCACTCTTCATCAAACCAACGCCCACCGTAAGTGTTTACCAGCGTGGTGACGAAGGCCATGTTTTCACCCCAGCCGGGCTTGCCACGCAGGCAGATACCCGCCACCCCTTCCTGCGCACCGTGGAGCTGCTCGGCCCAGTCGCGCACCTCGCTCCAGGTCGGCTGTTCGGGCATTTCAATACCGGCTTCCTCGAAGAGGTCCTTGCGGTAGTACATCATCGAGCTTTCCGCATAAAACGGCAGCGCATACGGGGTGCCATCAAGGCTTAACCCATCGCGTACGGACGTCAACAAGTCGTCGACAGCGTACTCGTCAGGCAGGTCATCCAGGGGCTCAAGCCACTCGCGCTCCGCCCAGATCGGTGCTTCATAAGCGCCGATGGTCATCACATCAAACTGGCCGCCCCCGGTGGCAATATCGGTGGTCATGCGCTGACGCAGGACGTTTTCTTCCAGTACTACCCAGTCCAGCGTGATATCCGGATGCGCCTCTTCAAACGCATCGGTCAAGCTCTGCATGATCACCATATCGTTGTTATTAACGGTGGCTACGGTGATTTCTGTTTGGGCCTGAGCATGGCCAGCCATCGCAATGGCTGCCGCTAAGGTGGTCACAGGCAAGTGACGCGCGAGTCGCATAAAGCTCTCCTTCGGCAAGTATTGGCATTATTATCGCCTGATCATTTTGATCACGTTTCGAACAAATGATCGTACTTAAACCAAAAAAAATCAAAGCTCAATGGCTTAGACTTTACGCTTACTCGCCTTGTAAGTGGCCCGCTTCAGGAGTGCGCTAGAGCCGCTCGACAATGTTTTGGGCAGCTATTTCGTCCGTAATCAGCCCTTTTAACCAACCGCCCTGGAGGGCTGCGTGAATACCGGGGGCCTTAGCGTATCCTCCCGCAATCGCCACTATCATCTGCTTACCGAATTGCGCTAGCGGCAGGCTGGTAACGCGCCGAGTAATCGAGCAATCGATCACCTCGCCCCGGCTATTTAACGGCCAACCGAGCAGTTCCCCCACTGCTTCCAGCCCCAGTAGCTCATCAAGCTCGCGCTCACTGATAAAGTGGTCCTGAAAAAGCGTGGCCCGGCGATCGATCCGCCCGACGCCAATAAACGCCGCTTCGGCCTCTTTCGTTACCGTGGCAATGGCTTGAAACAGGCGCTGCGACAGCATCGCATTTTTTTCCGCAAGCGATTCGGCCACCACCGGCGCCGGCAGTAAAAACCGCTCACCGCCGGTTTTATCCGCCAATAGCATCACCGCGTCGTAACGGTTAGCCGAGCCGTCCCGAGCTACATTTCCCACCAGCGACACAAAGCGGTGCTGGGGCCGCTCCATACGGTCAAGCGCCTCGACCGCCGCACGCACAGAGCGCCCGCTGCCAAGCGAAAGGGTAAGCGGTTGGCTGCGCTCAACCAGCTTGCCGATGCGCTCGGCTCCGGCAACGCCCAGGTAATACGTGGCGCTATCTGGGGCGTTTTTTTCGGCAGGCACAACATCACAAAACGTCAGCCCAAAGTGGTCACGCAGCGTTCGGCCCAACGCCATGCACGTTGTAATGGGATGATCAATATGTACCTTGACCAGGCCTTCCTGGCGCGCCAGCGCTAAAAGACGCTGCACGCCAGGCCGTGAGACGCCTAACTGACTTGCAATCTCGTCCTGGGTTAGACCGCCAACGTATGACATCCAGGCCGCTCTTGCCGCCTGATCCAGCTTTACCTCAAATTTATCCATTGATTGGTTTCCCGCTCGTGTTTACAACCCCATTGACGAACCTACCGATTGCTCTATTGACCAACCCTACACAACAAGCAGCGCGCTCCCCTCAACGCCACCGGCACGACCATAAGCCGTCTATCCGCTATGATGCTATCTAGTTCATGGTTATATTTAGCCCATTGTTAACAGGAGTGACGGCATGTACAAGCTAGCGTTTTTTGTCCCTGTCGACGATGCCGAAAGCGTTAAAGAAGCGGTTTTTGAAACCGGCGCCGGGCGAATAGGTCATTATGAGGCCTGCTGCTTTCAAACCCAGGGCCGCGGCCAATTTCGTCCGATTGAAGGCGCCCACCCGCATATTGGCGAGGTGGGTAAGCTTGAATACGTTGAAGAGCTTAAAGTGGAGCTGGTGTGTAAAGATTCGTGCATCCACGCCGCCATTGCCGCTTTGAAGCTCGCCCACCCATATGAAGAAGTTGCTTACGATGTCTGGCAACTCGACGATCTTTAGCGAATCTTCGTCGTTAGCACTCAGGCGCTGCCAAAGTAGCGTTCACGGTCTTCCGGGGTGATAGTGCTACTGTGAAGCGGAAAGTGCCCCAAAGGCCGGTCGTGGTAAAAGTGGCGCAGCGTACGTTCAATGGTGGGGAAGGCAAGTTCTTCCCAGGGAATTTCGTGCTCATCAAACAGGGCGACTTCCAGGCTTTCAACGCCTGCGCTAAAGCCACCCACCAGTTCAGCGCGAAAAATCATGTAAACCTGATTAATGTGCGGCAGATCAATTAGCGTATAGAGGTCTGCCAACGTCACCTCAGCATTAGCTTCTTCATGGGTTTCGCGAATAGCTGCCTGCTGGGTGGTTTCGGCATTTTCCATATAGCCAGCGGGCAGTGTCCAGTAGCCTTTACGCGGCGCAATAGCACGCTTACAGAGCAGTACCTTGGAGCCACTAACCGGCAGTGTACCCGCCACAATACGCGGATTTTGATAATGGATAGTACCGCAGGCATCACATAGATAGCGTGACCGGTCATCGCCTTCGGGAACGGCAAAACGTACTTTCTCACCGCACTGGCTGCAAAAATTCATGGTGTGTTCCTACGGCTAAATAGCAAAGATTACCGCGTGCTTGACGCGTATGACCACTGCTGGGTAAAAAGAGACAAAGTGATTGGATACCTCATGTTAGAGAATCTACGCAAAAATCTGCAACAGCTCACCCCGCAACGGCTGGATCAATTTACGATGCCTGAAGCGGCGGTATTGCTACCCGTGGTTGATCGCCCATCACCCACGCTACTCTTTACCCGCCGGGCGAGCCACTTAACCACTCACAGTGGCCAAGTCGCATTTCCAGGCGGCAAGCGTGAGCCGGAAGATAAAGACCTTTACGCCACGGCGCTGCGCGAAGCGCAAGAAGAGATCGCACTCGATCCTGCCGTGGTGGAGCCACTAGGACGCTTATCGGATGTTATTTCACTACACGGCCTGCGGGTAACCCCCTGGGTGGGCATTATCCCTCCCGATTTACCGCTGGTAGCCGACCCAGGCGAACTAGACGCTATTTTTGAGGTGCCGCTTAGCCATTTTCTAGAAGACCGGCGCACCCATACCGATGTTATCCCCGTCGATGGCGTGCCGCATTATGTGCCTTGTTACCATGTCGATGGCTATATCATCTGGGGGCTTTCCGCGATGATGCTGGTGGAGTTACTGGCGGAAGGGTTTGGTATGTCCATCGATTTATATCAGCAACCCACAGGGGCGCTGCGGCATTACCCGGAACGTAAAAGCCGGCTTCCTCAATCAACGGGCCTTCATTCAGATACGCCCAAGAGTATCCGCAAATGATGTCTTTTAACTCGACCACATCGCCTGTGTTTACCCCCCCCGCCCAAGGGGCAATCGTGGATGCCCTGGTAGAACAAGGCTGGTACGTGGGCCAGAACGTTATCAATCTGGAGCTTTGCCAGGCTCTGCACCGTGAGCTTTCGCATATGGCGGAGCATGATGCGCTTGAGGACGCTGGGGTCGGGCGTGGTCGGCAACACCACCTGCGCAAGGATATTCGTGGCGATGCCATTCACTGGCTTGATCGTGAAAGTGAGGCTCAACGCCACTACCTGAACGCCATGGGTGAGCTTCAACAGCTACTCAATCAGGCGCTATTTCTGGGGCTATTTGAGTATGAAGCCCATTTTGCTCACTACCCGCCGGGCGCTTTTTATCAGCGTCACCTGGATAGCTTTCGCGGCCGCGCTAATCGCGTCATTTCAACCGTAGGTTATCTAAACCCTCACTGGCCAAATAATGGCGGTGGTGAAATGGTCATTTACCACCCCGGCGACCCCAGCCAGGAAGTGGCCCGCGTGATTCCTGAAGCAGGAACCTTCGCGTGCTTCTTATCCGAGACGATCCCTCACGAAGTGATGCCGACCCATCACCCTAGGTCGAGCATTGCCGGCTGGTTCAGGCGCAATGCTTCGCTCGGAGGAGTGCTGGATCCTGCCCGCTAATCACCGGTTACAGTGTCCGGTGAACCTTCGCCAGGCACTGACCTAATCGTGAATTGATTACTGCTTTACTCCCCCCGTTTAATCATCCGCCTTAAGCGTTTACCGTTTGATATTTATAGAAGCCTTAACAAAAGTTTTTAACAAAATCATTGAAATGCTGGCCATAGCGTCTACAGTAATAAGTGTCTTAGCGCAGTGAGGCGCTTGGCAGCGATAACTATCCCCGTAGCGATTCGCAATTTTATTTTAGGAGTAATAGTTGGCTAAAAACGTAATAAGGATGTTACGTAAGAATGTAAGCTTCAGGGAGTGATGACTAATCACAAAATGATCAGTCACAAAGAAGCATCACATTGGTTTAGGCCAATGTCATTCATGAACTATCAGCCGCTATTAATTGATTGAGGCACCAACGTAGAAACGTTACGCCTTCATACAAGTGCAAGGAGCAAGAGTAATGAAAATGATCAAATCCGCTTTTATTGGTACCCTAATGGTTCCGGCCTTCATGCTGGCAGCTGGTACCGCGAGCGCTGAAGAAAATACCGCTACTGCCACTTCAACTGCTGAAGCGACTTACATGACCACCGCGCCGGCAGGCACTTTTTATTCAGACTCTCTCACGGGTAACGATGTTCAAAGTAGCGTCGAAGACGATGAAAACATCGGCACCATCAACGATCTCATTATCAATGAAGATGGCCAGATTGAAGCTGTAATTGTAGCTGTTGGCGGCTTCCTTGGTATGGGTGAAAAAGATGTGGCCATTGAGTGGGATTCACTCGAACTGACACAAAATGCTGATAACGACGAATATGAAATTCGCGTAAATGCATCACAAGAAGCTCTTGAAGAGGCTGAAGAGTTTGATCGCGATGCAGGCGACAATCTCGAAGCCAACAATAACTAATTAGTTATTGTTAGTTCATAAAAGCCCTGGCATATGCCGGGGCTTTTTTATGTCTAATGGTTTTTTACATCTAATCTTTATATCTTTTTTACATCTATGAATAAAGCTAGCCATTCATAGATGTAAAAATAATAGCGCA
>NZ_JBQTDC010000028.1:0-59677 GCF_052353045.1 Halomonas sp. AOP7-B1-5
GTACTTAGCAAACTGTTGCCTAGCTGACAGCAGGTTGTGAGCTGAGTAATCCAAGCAGCGCAGTTTGTAATGGATGGGGAAGATAAAAGTACGCTGGCAGGGAGCATAATTGAGGCGGTAAGGCTTGGGGCTTGGTGCGCAAGGAAGAGTATTTATGACAATCCGCTAGCACGTCATCAATCTGATGGATTGATGACGTGCACTGTTCATTCTGGCGATGTTGACAACGTTAGCTAATAAATAGGCAGGCAATTAACGACGCTTGGGTTTACGCATCGTCTGTACTGGGCGGCGCTTGTTCTTATCGCGGCTCCAGCGGTTCTTTTCATCAGGTGTAAGCTCAGGCACCTTGCGTGCTTCAAGGTTGGCGAGCGTGGCGAGATCATCGACTTCGTCTTGCGAAAGCTCGACCCACTCGCCTGCTTTAGCGCGCTTATCGATAAAGATATTACCGTAGCGAACACGCTTCAGGCGGCTCACGGTAAGCTCTTGAGATTCCCATAAGCGGCGTACTTCCCGGTTACGACCCTCAAGAATGACGACGTGGAACCAGGTGTTGATGCCTTCACCGCCAAATTCCTGCACATCGGTAAAGCGTGCGGGGCCGTCTTCCAGCATAACGCCATCGACCATCGCCACGATGTGCTCGCGCTTCACCTCGCCCATTACGCGAACCGCATATTCGCGTTCAACCTGGGTAGAGGGATGCATTAACCGATTGGCAAGCTCGCCATCCGTTGTGAAAAGCAGCAAGCCACTGGTGTTGATATCAAGCCGGCCGATCGCTATCCAGCGCTCACCCTTCAAGCGAGGCAACCGCTCAAATACCGTACGGCGGCCTTCTGGGTCTTTGCGGGTGCACAACTCACCTTCTGGCTTGTTGTACATAATGACGCGACGCGGTGCTTCGTTCTCGGGTCTCAGCGTGACAGGGCGATCATCAAAACTTACCTTATCGCGGTTTTCAACGCGGTCACCCAGCTTGGCTACCTGACTGTTGACCTTTACTCGGCCATCAGAAATCGCGGTTTCCATTTCACGCCGTGAGCCTAAGCCAGCTCGGGCAAGCACTTTCTGGAGTTTTTCGCTAACCGGGGGAGTGTTGTTACTCTGAGTCATCGTCTGACCTCATCTCATTGGTCTGCGTGCGCGCACTGTCATCACTGAAGCGCTGCGCACGTGCCGCAAGCCGTGCTTCTAAATCAGCAAAACTTAGCGGCTGGTTTAACGCCGTCTCGGCGTGGTCGTCGGCTCTCTCAGCCGTCTTGGGTGGCGCATCCTGCACGCTTTCAGGCGCCTCGTCCAGTTTTTCTTCAGGCTCGGCTGTCTCATCAGCATCAATTTGAGGTAGCGCATTTTGTAGTGTAGGTGAATCAGACTCGTCATTGTCCTCCCAGTTGGCTAATTCATGCATGGGAGGCAGCGCATCGAGAGTTTTCAGGCCGAAATCGTCCAGAAAACTTCGCGTGGTGGCATAGACGGCAGGCCGCCCCGGTACATCCCTGTGTCCAACAACCCGAATCCAGCCGCGCTCCATCAAGGTACGCATGATTGAGCTACTCACACTCACCCCGCGTACTTCTTCTATATCACCACGAGTAACGGGCTGTCGGTAGGCAATCAATGCCAGCGTTTCAAGCAGCGCACGCGAATAGCGCTGGGGACGCTCATCCCATAACCGCGAAACCCAGTGAGACAGGCGCGGCCGGATACGCAGTTGGAACCCAGACGCCGTTTCGACCAGCTCCAACGCGCCTTCTTTGTGTCGATCACCAAGACGCGCTAGTGCGTCACGCAACTCTCGCCTTGCCGGGCATTCGTCATCAAGGAACAGTGTTTCAAGCCGCTCTACTGGCAAAGGCTCGCCAGCCGCGAGCAGTGCGGCTTCAATAATATCGTCTAAGGTGGTATCCCTCATGGCGACTCCTCATCAGGCTCAAAAGCGGGCTCTTCAAAGGAATCGCTGCCGATCTCTCCAGACTCATGACTATCATTCACGGTTTCTTCGAAAGCAGATTCTTCATCCGCCTGCGTGCCGCTGCGTGCACGAACATGAATCGGCGATAAGGGCGCGTTTTGAACAATTTCAATCATTGCTTCTTTTGCCAGTTCTAGAATCGCCATAAAGGTAACCACCACCCCTGCCCGCCCTTCTTCCAAGGCAAACAGCGCTTCAAAAGGGGTGTAATGCTCTTCTGTCAGCTGCTCCATAATTTTAAGCATGCGCTCACGGGTAGACAGCACTTCACGACTGATTTGGTGGGCTTTAACCAGCTCCGCGCGTTTGAGGATATCGGACAGAGCATCCAAAAGTTCATCCAGCTCAACGTCAGGATGAATCATTCGGGTCTCAAGCGGCGGCAGGCCTGCCTGCACGCTAAACCAGTCGCGCCCCATGCGGGGCAGCGTATCCAATGTTTCCGCCGCGGTTTTTAAGCGCTCATACTCCTGCAGCCGTCGAATCAGCTCTGCACGCGGATCTTCTTCGTCGTCACCCTCAGCTTTAGGAGGACGGGGAAGCAACGTGCGGGATTTAATTTCCGCCAGCATAGCGGCCATCAGCAGA
Organism: Halomonas sp. AOP7-B1-5; assembly: GCF_052353045.1. NCBI lineage: Bacteria > Pseudomonadati > Pseudomonadota > Gammaproteobacteria > Oceanospirillales > Halomonadaceae > Halomonas > Halomonas sp. AOP7-B1-5. The sequence continues at coordinate 2,567 of NZ_JBQTDC010000028.1, forward strand.
TACTCACCGGCAAGTTCGATCTCCATGGCTTTCATCAGCTCTACATACTCAATGTACTGGTGCGTAATAGCGGCCACGTTGATAGTTAAGATATCTAAATTTTGCCGACGAATAAGGTAAAGCAAGAGATCCAAAGGCCCTTCGAATGTCTCCAGGAAAACACGCAGGGCCTCTGGGGGAATGTATAAGTCTTCCGGCAGTTGGGTAATAGGCTCGTCAAATAGCCGCCCGAGCGCCTCCACGACGGGTTCTGCCTCGAGGGTAGCCGTATACTCAGGATCAGCGATAGTGTTGTGTATCTCACTCACGCAGTAGACATCTCTTGGTCAGGGGGCGTTGGCAGGCAGTGTAACAAAGTCGGCACTTGACGTTGCGCCTGATGCGCGGTGCGTTAGCCTGCTTCGGTGGCTTTACGATAGCGTCCTTCATAGTCGAAGAGCTTGTCGCGAATCTGAAAATGTCGGCCTACCTTACGTCCGACCACAAAGTCTGGAGGGCGCAAGCGGCGCTGCTCGCTGATAACGTCTTCTGGCTTAATGGGATGCCAGGGCGTACCCGGAGCGCGCAAATGCCGACGCAAAAAAACAGCATAAAAGGCACGCCGTTGGGCGGGGGTTTCCAGGGCAAACCACTCGGAAAGCGTTGTGCCATCTTCATCGTGATAAGTCACTTTTAGGCGTGGTAAACCCCGCCCATTGATGGCTGACTCCAGCTGCATTCCGCTTACCCGTAATACCCGGGCATCTTTTAATCTGAGTGCGTCTTTAAGCTTGTCATCGGCATCCACCAATAGCTGCTCGCAGCCGTGGCAGCGGCGTGCCGCAATATCATTCTCAGCGCCACAGTTATCGCAAACCTTGAAGCGAAAGCGAAAGTCACATTGATGCTGCTTGCCTTTCTCATCCTCCAGCAGCCCCTGGCAGCGGCGACCAAAATGCTCGATAACCAGCTCACCGTCGCGCTTGCCCCAAAACAGATTAGCGTGGCCGCAGGCCGGGCATTCCACCTGCACCGGCTCGTTATCCCCCGCCGGTTTCGGCTCGCCTACTTCCGGCGCGTAAAGATCCCAGGGGTTACCCGCGTAATCCAAAATCAGACAATCCTGTTTACCCGGCGAAAGCCGAAGCCCGCGGCCAGCAATCTGTTGATACAGGCTTACTGATTCCGTCGGCCGGAGCATTGCAATCAAATCCACATGCGGCGCATCAAAGCCGGTGGTCAGCACCGAGACATTGACTAAGTATTTAAGCTCGCGCGCCTTAAAGGCATTAATCAGCTGGGTACGCTCTGCCGACGGCGTAGCCCCGGTAATCAGCGCCGCCTGATCGGCAGGTAAATATCCCATGATTTCTTCAGCGTGAGCGACGGTTGCTGCAAATATCATCACCCCATGCCGCTCAGCGGCACGCTCAACAATCTGGCTGATAATCATGGGCGTGGCGCGATTGCCTGCCACGACTCGATTTAGCTCTGCTTCGCGATAATAGCCATTTTCAGCAGGCGCTAGCATTGAAAAATCATACCCTTCGATCGCCATATCTAGACGTTTGGGTTCGGCAAGATAGCCTTGCTTTACCATCAAGCGCAGCGGCTGTTCGAACACGCAGTCACGAAAAAAGCTCGCGTCACTGCCGCGTACCATGCCGTGGTAATGACGGTGGTAGATAAATCCCTGGCCCAGCCGGTAAGGCGTCGCGGTCAGCCCTAGCACTTTCAGATTAACGTTTTGTGCCCGTAGGTGATCAATCACCTGACGGTAGCTGGCGTCTTTATCAAGCGATACGCGGTGGCACTCGTCAATCACTAGCAGAGTGAAGCCTTCGTCATTGAACGACTCAAGGTTACGCACGACCGATTGCACCGAGCCAAAAACCACCTGGCGCGACGCTTCCTTGCGCTTCAACCCCGCGCTGAAGATATCGGCCTTTAGACCATAGGCCTGATACTTGGCATGATTCTGCTCCACCAGTTCGCGTACATGCGCCAGTACCAATACGCGGCCTCTCGCCAACCGGGCAAGCTCAGCAATGACCAGCGATTTTCCACTTCCCGTGGGCAACACCACCACCGCGGGTTCGCTAGACGCGCGAAAATGCGTAACGACACGTTTAACCGCATCTGTTTGGTATGGGCGTAAAGCAGGTGGCGGCATGCGACTCCAATGGCCAGAAAATTAATTAGCAGGCTACAGAACTATTTGGTTTATTACCCATCAAAGCTGTTAACACACTTATTAATAGCCATCTTTATTGTCACGACGATGGCGTATCCCCTAACGGAGGAATCCTTATGAAAGCGAATGATCATTTCCGTTCTGAATGCCCAGAATGTAGCAGCCGCTTAAAACGCCTTCCCGCTACACGTCGCGATAAAAGTCATGTGTACTGCATGGACTGTGGACATGACTTTGGTCGCTACGCGTTCTTGATTGAGCGTTATCGCCATGAGCTTGAAACGCTTGAGCTACGTCTTAACACGCCTACAAATACTCAAACGGCATCTGGCCAATAGTACGCCAGACACTGCCACTATACATTTCAGGAAATGAAGAGCAGTTGAGAACAGTTTAAGAGTAGCGTTAGCCATAACGGCGGCCCAAGGGCCGCCGTTATGCGTTGTTAATGGCTTACACGTTATCGGGGATTAACCGACCCAGACACGCGCATTGCGGAACATACGTAGCCACGCACCATCTTCAGTCCACTCTGCCGGGCGCCAGGAGTTGGTTACCGCGCGGGTAACACGCTCCGGGTGGGGCATCATGATAGTGACGCGACCATCCGGTGTGGTTAGCCCGGTGATGCCCGAAGGCGAGCCGTTGGGGTTAGCCGGGTAACGCGTGGTCACCTGGCCGTAGTTATCGATATAGCGCAGGGCAATCTGACTGCTGGACTGCATGCTGCGCAGATGCGCCGTATCGCGGAACTCAGCGCGGCCTTCACCGTGGGCAACGGCAATAGGCAATTGAGAGCCTTCCATACCGGCCAGCAGAATCGACGGCGTTTTCTCAACGCGCAGCATAGCTACCCGTGCTTCAAACTGCTCTGACTCGTTACGCATGAAGCTTGGCCAGTTTTCGGCACCGGGGATCAGAGATTTCAGCTGCGACAGCATCTGGCAACCATTACACACGCCCAGCGAGAAACTGTCATCGCGAGTAAAGAAAGCCTCAAACTGATCGCGTGCGCGTTCGTTGAACAGCACCGATTTAGCCCAGCCGCCACCAGCACCCAACACATCGCCGTAAGAGAAGCCGCCACACGCCACCAGCCCTTTAAACTCATCCAGGGAAACGCGACCTTCCAGGATGTCACTCATGTGAACATCCACGGCGTCAAAGCCTGCTTTATCAAACGCCCAGCCCATCTCGACCTGACCGTTAACCCCCTGCTCGCGCAGTACCGCCACAGCGGGTTTAGCCATGTTGATAAACGGCGCGCTGATATCTTCATTGATATCGAACGTCGGCGTAGCGAAAAGGCCAGGATCACGCGTATCGAGCAGATTATCGAACTCGTTTTTAGCGCACTCAGGGTTATCGCGCAGCGCCTGCAGACGGTAGCTGGTTTCCGACCAGGTGCGCTGAGTCAGTTGCCGCGTCGTTTCTAACAGCGGCTCTTCAAACAGCGTTACCCGCACCTGATCATCGTAACGCGGACGAGCAATGACACCGCACGTTTCAATGCCAGCCACGGCAAACTGGGTCAGCACCTCTTCGGTGTGCTTGCGGTTGACCTGGATCACCGCACCGAGCTCTTCGGAAAACAGCGCGTTAAGCGCCTCAACCGGCTCATCAATCATCCAGTCGAGCTTGATCTCAAGACCAGCGTGCGCGGCAAAGGCCATCTCCAGCAGCGTGACAATCAGACCGCCATCGCTACGGTCGTGATACGCCAGCAGCTTGCCGTCACGGTTAAGCCCTTGGATAACCTCAAAGAAGGCTTTGATATCTTCTGGATCATCCACATCCGGGCAGGTATTGCCCACCTGGCCGTATACCTGCGCCAGCGCAGAACCACCCAGGCGGTTCTGGCCGTTGCCCAGGTCGATCAGAATCAGGTCTGATTCATCCTGATCAAGGTTGATCTGCGGCGTCAGCGTACCCAGTGCGTCGGTGACCGGGGCAAACCCGGTAATCACCACCGACAGCGGCGACGTGATGCTCTTGTCTTCGCGCTCTCCCTGATCATTCTCATCCTGCCAGGAGGTACGCATCGACATGGAGTCTTTGCCCACCGGCACCGCGATGCCCAGCGCCGGGCAAAGCTCCATCCCTACGGCGTGAACCGCGTCATAAAGCGCTTGGTTCTCACCGGGGTGATCGGCAGCGCTCATCCAGTTGGCGGAAAGCTTGATATCCCCCAGCTTGGCAATAGGCGCGGCCGCAAGGTTGGTAATCGTCTCGGCCACCGCCAAGCGTGCGCTGGCCGCGGGGTTAATCAAGGCAACCGGCGGGCGCTCACCCATGGCCATCGCTTCACCGGCATGCGTGTCGTAGCTTGCGGTGGTTACCGCTACATCGGCAACCGGCACCTGCCAAGGGCCCACCATCTGGTCACGGGCCACTTGGCCTGTAATCGAGCGGTCGCCAATGGTAATCAAGAAGCTTTTGGATGCCACGGCGGGCAGACGCAAAACGCGGTCCAACGCTTCGCGAAGGTCCAGGTTATCCAGCATGACGCCGGAAAGCTCGGGCGAGTGACGCTCAAAGCTGCGCTGCATTTTCGGCGCTTTACCGAACAGCACGCTCATCGGCAGATCAATCGGCTTGCTTTGGAAATGGCCATCGCGCACTTCCAAATGGTGATCGGCCTGGGCTTCTCCCACGACGGCATAGGGACAGCGCTCGCGCTTGCACAGCGCATCAAACGTATCCAGGTCTTCCGGCGCAACGGCCAGTACGTAACGCTCCTGGGCTTCGTTACACCAGATTTCCAGCGGGCTCATGCCCGGCTCGGCGTTGGGCACGGCGCGTAAATCGAAAAGCCCACCGCGGTTACCGTCTTTGACCAGTTCAGGCAGCGCGTTGGAAAGCCCGCCTGCACCGACGTCGTGAATAAAGCGAATCGGATTTTTATCGCCCAGCGACCAGCAGCGGTCGATGACTTCCTGAGCACGCCGCTCGATTTCGGGGTTTTCACGCTGCACCGAGGCAAAATCCAGATCAGCGCTTGAAGTGCCGGAAGACATGCTAGAAGCCGCCCCACCGCCCAGACCGATCAACATCGCCGGCCCGCCCATCACGATCAGCTTGCCGCCCACCGGGATATCGCCCTTTTGAACGTGCTGAGCGCGAATGTTGCCGTAACCACCGGCCAGCATGATCGGCTTATGGAAACCGCGCCGCTCAATACCGCCTTCGTTAAGCGTATCCTGCTCATAGGTACGGAAGTAGCCGTTGAGGTTAGGGCGACCAAATTCATTATTAAACGCGGCGCCGCCAATCGGGCCTTCAAGCATGATGGCAAGGGCTGACTGCATGCGCTCGGGCTTGCCGTAATCAAACGCTTCCCACGGCTGCACGAACTCAGGAATTCGCAGGTTGGAAACGGTAAAGCCCGAAAGCCCCGCTTTCGGTTTGCCGCCGATACCGGTAGCACCCTCATCACGAATTTCACCACCAGAACCAGTCGCGGCACCCGGGAACGGCGCAATCGCGGTGGGGTGATTATGCGTTTCCACCTTCATCAAGATGTGGATCGGCTCTTGATGGGTGCCATATAGCGCGCGCTCACCCTCAGCACCGGTCAGCGGCGTCGCATAAAAGCGCCCTGCCTGGCTGCCTTTGATAACCGCCGCATTATCGCTGTACGCCGATAAGACGTTGTCAGGGGAGGTTGCAAAGGTGTTCTTGATCATTTTAAACAGCGAGTGGGACTGCGGCTCGCCGTCAATCACCCAGTCGGCGTTGAAAATTTTATGTCGGCAGTGCTCTGAGTTCGCCTGCGCAAACATCATCAGCTCAACGTCAGTGGGGTTCCGCTGAAGTTCGTTGAAGGCATCTACCAAGTAATCAACTTCATCGTCGGCCAGCGCCAGACCCAACTCGCGGTTAGCGGTCACCAGTGCATCACGGCCACTGTTCAGGATATCCACACTGCCCAGCGGCGCCGGCGCGTGATGGGCAAACAATCTTGCCGCATCAGACGCGTCATCAAGCACCGTCTCCGTCATGCGGTCGTGCAATAACGCCGCCAGGACCGCTAGACTCTCGTCACTGGGCGGAGCACTAAATCCTACCCGGTAATCAATTCCACGCTCTATACGCCGAATTTCTGACAGCCCGCAGTTATGCGCGATATCGGTCGCTTTCGATGACCAGGGTGACTGAGTACCTAAACGCGGCACCACCAGAAAACGCTCACTCTGGGTAGGTGCCTCAGTGCTGGTATGCGTACCGTAATCCAACAGCTGTGTCAGACGCTCTTGGGAGGCGTCACTGAGTTCTTCATGGTGATCGATAAAATGAACATAGTGGGCAGACAGTGCCTCCACCTCGGGAACACGTTCACGCAGCACCGTTAACAGCCGTGTATGACGGAAGGCAGAAAGGGCGGGCGCGCCTCGCAGTTCGAGCATATCCTGAAGCCTCTAGAGCAGAGAAAATTCGTGCAGGGAAATAGCAGGCCGCAACGCGGCCCCCTTAAATGACACTAATTAGCCACTATGATACTGGAAAGCGGCGGCCACACGAAATCAACAAGGTGACAGCATGATCCTGGCTGGGTATCGTGGCAGCCTGTTTCATGCCGACAAGACTCCATGCCGACATTGATCTACCAACATTTCATTGCGCGTTTTCGCCTGTATTTTACCTTAAGCATCATCGTCTTACTGATATTGGCACCGACCATACCCAAGGTACCGACAGGTGAACATTTAACGCAGATTCAAGCCAAAGATTTTATTACGGCCCATACGCGCAACACCCCCACGACCTATTATGAAGGCCGTCAGGGGCCAACCGGCTTTGAGTACGAGCTGATGCACCAGTTCGCCGAATATTTAGGCGTGAGCCTCAACCTCAATGCCAAGCATCATGCTGAGAGCGTTTTGTCAGCGGTACGTGATCAAGGCGACCTTGGCGCAGCGGCGCTGCCTCTTCTCCCCAATACATCAGAGGTATATTACACGCGTCCGATTATTCAAATGCAGCCGCTGGTTGTCTACCGACGGGGCTTGCACGGTATACAGGAGCCCGGCGACCTGGTGGGCCTTGAGCTGGGTACGTTGAGCCAAGCGGGTACCAGCGAAGCCCTGCGCGAACTCCAACGTGAGTATGCTGATTTAAGCTGGAAGGAGTCTCACGAGCTGGAAGTGGCTGAGCTGCTCGCTCAGGTTGAAAGCGGCATGCTGGATGCAGCGGTTATTTTTGATCATCAGTTTCGGCTTAATCGCCTCTTTTTCCCTAACGTTGAGCGGGGCTTTTTACTCGGCGATCCGCTTTCCATGGTCTGGGCCGTACCTAGGGGTCGTGGCTTAGGGTTGCTGGAGGCCGCCAATGATTTCCTGCAAAACCTGCAGGAAAACGGCACGCTCAACCATCTGGTGAACCGCTACTTTGGCCATGACGACTACCTGGAGTACGTCGGCACACGTACTTTCCTGGGCCATTTGGATGTGCGCCTACCCCAGTTTACCGACCTATTTAAGCAGGCCGCCGCCACAACCGGATTTGACTGGAAGCTGCTGGCCGCGGTGGGCTATCAGGAGTCTCACTGGGACGCCGATGCGGTTTCCCCCACCGGTGTACGCGGGCTGATGATGCTGACCCACCCAACCGCGAGCGAAATGGGTGTGGATAACCGACGTGACGCGGCGCAAAGCATTGATGGCGGCGCCCGCTACCTGCGGAGTCTAAAAGACCGCTTGCCTGAAAGCATTACCGGTAATGACCGCATGTACATGGCCATGGCGGCCTACAATATTGGCCTTGGCCATCTTTACGATGCGCGCAAACTGACAGAAGTACGCGGAAAAGATCCCAACCTGTGGAACGATGTACGCGAGACGCTGCCGCTCTTACAGCATCAGGAGTGGTATAGCCAAACGCGCCATGGTTACGCACGCGGCGGCGAACCGGTCATTTATGTGCGCAACATTCGCCGCTATTACGAAATGATCGAGTACGTAGAGCGCAGCCGTCAGCAGTTTTTTCAATTAGAGCAGGCAGGCATTGAAGATCCCTCCCAGCTGCCTTTTGAACTGATTCCCCCGCTCACCCCCTAGTCTTCTTAAAGCGCTTTGCGGCTAACGCTGCTGCTGATTAACGCCCTAACATTGACAATGGTTATGCAAATAACCATTGTTGTACAATACGTGATGGCAGCGGCATGCTTGGTGCACGATACTCATATCGCTGTTTTCAGATATAAATTGTGGGCTTAAATGGCATAAAAAAGGAAATTTACGCCGTTTGAATTACGCTTTGCAGACATACAAGTAAAAACGTTCACCGCCCAGGCAGCTCGCCGTCAACAGAACAGGTTGGCTTATATCATCGCCATGCGCGCTCAATAGCTGCCATATATTGTCATAATGGGAAACCAGGGATCGCTTTGATGAACGCCAACGTCGATACATTTTCAAGCTATGAGAACGAAGTGCAGGCTCTGCGCGAAGCGCTTCAAAATCGCCTGGCGCAACTGCTGCCTGAAAGCCATGAACACGACCTGGTTTGTGAGGCGATGCGCGAAGGCACCCTGGCACCCGGCAAACGTATTCGCCCTCTTCTACTCATGCTTGCGGCACAGGACCTAGGCTGCGAGCCAGATAAGCCAGGCCTTCTGGATCTGGCATGTGCCGTGGAAATGATCCACGCCGCCTCGCTGATCCTTGACGACATTCCCTCAATGGATAACGCCCTTTTACGTCGTGGTAGGCCCACTATTCACCGCCAGTTCGGCGAAAATGTCGCGATCCTTGCCGCCGTAGCGCTTCTCAGCCGGGCCTTTGGCGTGGTGGCAACGGCAGACGGCTTATCGGATACCTGCAAGACGCAGGCGGTGGCAGAGCTTTCCACCGCTGCCGGTTTACAGGGGCTGGTTCAGGGCCAGTTTCGCGACTTAAGCGAAGGCAGTAGTGCCCGCAGCGCCGAGGCCATCATCACGACCAACACGCTTAAAACCGGCGTGCTGTTTGATGCCACGCTGCAAATGGCTGCCATTGCCGCAGGCACCTCGCCCGAGATACGTCACTCGCTGCGCTGCTTTGCCCAGGATCTGGGGCAGGCTTTTCAGCTGCTGGATGACCTTTCCGATGGCCTAAGCGGTACCGGCAAGGACATCAATAAAGACAGCGGAAAATCAACTCTGGTGGCCATGCTGGGCACTCAAGCCGTACGTCAACGCCTTCAGGAGCACCTGCACAGCGCCGACGAGCACTTGTCATCTGCTTGCGCGCAGGGGGCGGCGACCCGGCGTTTCATGCACACCTGGTTCGATAAGCAGTTGGCCATGTTTAGCTGACGTAGCATGTTTCACCGTGCAGGATTCAGATTCAAGGGAGCGGCAATGAAGGACACCGAGCTGACACAGCGTAAAAACGACCATCTGGATATTGTGCTCAACCCGGCGCTGGCTAGAAAAACCATCCGCACGGGGTTTGAGCGCTGGCGCTTTGAGCACTGCGCACTACCCGAGCTCGACCTGGACAGCATTGACCTACGTACCGTGCTGTTTGGGCGCACCCTGCAGGCGCCCCTGCTGATTAGCTCAATGACCGGCGGCGCCAGCCGGGCCACCAACATCAATCGCTATTTGGCCCAAGCGGCCCAAACCCTGGGCCTTGCCATGGGCGTTGGCTCCCAGCGCGTGGCGCTTGAGAGCGAAGCCAACTGGGGGTTAACCAGCGAACTGCGCCAGATTGCCCCCGATATTCCTCTGCTCGCCAACCTCGGCGCTGCGCAACTACTTGGCAAGCACGGCGTTGACTATGCCCGCCAGGCAGTCGACATGATCGAGGCCAATGCACTGATTGTGCACATCAACCCGTTACAAGAAGCGCTGCAAACCGGAGGGGACCGTGACTGGCGCGGTATTCTGCTGGCGATAGAACAGGTGTCGAACGCCCTGGCGGTACCGGTGGTGGTGAAAGAAGTCGGTGCGGGACTTTCAGCATCGGTTGGCCGCCAGCTAGCGGGCGCGGGTGTTGCCATGCTGGATGTTGCCGGTGCCGGTGGCACCAGCTGGGCCGCCGTAGAAGGCGAGCGCGCCAGCACGCCGCAAAAACGCGCCGTGGCCATGGCCTTTGCCGACTGGGGCATTCCAACAGCCCAAGCGCTGTGCGATTTACGTAAAACGCTACCCCATATGCCCTTAATCGCGTCAGGAGGTATTAACGACGGCATTGATGCCGCAAAAGCGCTCTGTCTGGGAGCCCAACTGGTAGGCCAGGCGGCAGCGAGCTTAAACAGCGCCAATACCTCAGCCGAGGCGGTCATCGAACACTTTCAAATCCTGATCGAGCAGCTGCGGGTTGCCTGTTTTTGTACGGGTAGCGCGGATTTAGTCGCGTTAAAGCACGCCACACTGCTGCGCATAGAGAACGACGCATGAGCCACTATGCGGTTGTTGCGCCACCGCTATATAGCCACGTCAAAGCCCTGCAGGCGCTTGCTTTACAGTTGATTGAACGCGGCCATCAGGTAACGTTTGTGCAACAGTTTGAAGCGCGTGGCCTGCTTAGCGACTCACGCATCGGATTTTACCCGCTGGGCGAGCAGCGTCTTCCTGCGGGTAGCTTGGCCAAGACCTTAACGCGGGCGGCGCGCCCCTCGGGCCTAGGGCTTGTTCGGTTAATCAGCGATTTGGCCCGCACCACCGATATGCTGTGCAGCGAATTGCCTGCGGCTCTTGAAGCGCTTGGCGTGGATGGACTGATTGTGGATCAAATGGAAGCGGCCGGCGGGTTGGTCGCCGACGCTCTGGGCCTGCCTTATGTATCGGTGGCATGTGCCCTGCCGGTCAACCGCGAGCCGGGGTTGCCGCTACCCGTAATGCCGTTTGCCTATTCAAACAGCGCCCAGGCCAGGCACCGTTATGAGGTCAGCGAAACCATTTATGACTGGCTGATGCGCCCCCAGGCGCGCGTTATTGCCCGACATGCCCAGCGCCTTGGGTTAACGTCCCGACACTCGCTGCACGAATGTTTATCACCGCTGGCCCAAATCAGCCAAACGCCCTTAGCGCTCGACTTCCCCCGCACCGTTCTACCCGCTTGCTTTCATGCGGTAGGCCCCTTGCGTGAACCTAAACCGGATACGGCTAAATTGAGTGCACACGCCGATATGCCCAGGCAGCCGTTTGTGTTTGCCTCGCTAGGCACGCTCCAGGGCCATCGCTACCGGCTATTTTGCAAAATAGCCCAGGCCTGTCAGCAGCTCAACATGCCGCTTTTGATTGCCCACTGCGGCGGGCTAAATGCTGCCCAGGTTAACCAGCTTAAAACCTACCCGGCCACTTTCGTTACCGATTTTGCCGACCAGCGGGCTGTTTTAGAGCAGGCACGGGCCGTTATTACCCATGGCGGCTTGAATACGGTAATTGATGCAGTCGAAAGCGCTACTCCGATGCTTGCCATTCCTATCGCCTTCGACCAGCCAGGCGTTGCCGCGCGCATCGCCCATCACGGGATCGGCCAACGCGTTTCTCGTTTTTCAAGCGCATCGACGGTGGCCAAGCGGTTGGGCCGCCTGCTCAACAACGATGCTTATCAGCAGCGCCTGCACGCCATGCGCGCACCGCTCGCCCAGGCAGGTGGAGCGAAACAGGCCGCGGATATTACCGAGCAGGCTTTACGCGAACAGCGTCCGGTGTTGGCGAGGGTGGCATGATGAATACCCAGTGGGATGTGATCTTAGTAGGCGCAGGCTTGGCCAACGGGTTGATTGCCTGGAGGCTGAAGCAGCGCCAGCCTGCATTAAAGGTGCTGGTACTGGAAGCCGGGGAACGGCCGGGCGGCAACCATACCTGGTCGTTTCATGAAGGCGACTTGAGCGCAGCGCAACACGCCTGGCTCGCCCCCTTGGTAGCCCATTGCTGGCAGGGCTATGAGGTGCGCTTCCCTGAATTTACCCGCCAGCTGCCCAATGCCTATTTAAGTGTGACCTCTGAGCGCTTTGCGAGCGTCATGGAAGAAGCCCTAGGTGAGCATTTAATAACTCATAGCCAAGTGACCAACGTCACGCCCACCAGCGTCGAGCTTCCCGACGGCACCACGCTTAGCGCAGCGGCGGTGATCGATGGTCGGGGTTATCAGCCAAGCCCGTATTTGACCATTGGCGCTCAGGCGTTTATAGGCCAGCAGTGGCAATTGAGCAGCCCCCACGGCTTAACCCAGCCGCGTCTGATGGATGCCACTGTCGACCAGGCGACAGGCTACCGCTTCGTCTATACGCTGCCACTTTCCGTCGATGAGCTTCTAATCGAAGATACGCACTACATCGATCAGGCCACGCTTGATGAACAGCAGGCACGTACCAATATCAAACATTACGCGGCGGCCCAAGGTTGGCAGCTAAAAACGCTTAAGCGCGAGGAGCGCGGCAACCTGCCGATCACCCTTGCGGGCGATTTCGAGGCGTTCTGGCAGGCGGCGCAGCAGCAACCCATGAGCGGGCTACGCGCCGGACTTTTTCACTCAACGACCGGGTATTCATTGCCCCACGCGGTCGAGCTGGCCGATCTGATCGCTGCACAGCAAACCCTTAATGCCAGCACGCTGTTTGAGCTGATAAAACGCTTTGCCGCGCGGCGCTGGCGGCAGCAGCGCTTTTTCCGCATGCTCAACCGCATGCTGTTTCTGGCCGGGCCTGCGGAGAATCGCTGGCGAGTCATGCAGCGCTTTTATGGCTTGAACGACGCGCTTATCGCGCGCTTTTACGCAGGCCATCCGACCCTGGCCGATAAGGCCCGAATCCTGTCAGGCAAGCCGCCAGTCCCGGTGGGCGAAGCCCTTCAGGCCGTGCTTAAACAAACCCCTCGGCTGCGAGCCTTTAATGATGAGTAAAACAATCGTAATAGGGTCAGGCTTCGGCGGCTTGGCCCTGGCCATTCGACTGCAGGCGGCGGGCGTACCCACGCTGATTCTGGAGCAGCGCGACAAGCCCGGCGGGCGCGCCTATGTCTACAAGGATCAGGGCTTTACCTTTGACGCAGGTCCCACGGTAATCACCGACCCAAGCGCTATTGAAGAACTCTTTACCCTGGCGGGCAAACGCCTGGAAGACTACGTCGAACTAATGCCGGTCACGCCCTTTTATCGCCTGTGCTGGGAATCGGGAAAGGTCTTTAATTACGACAACGATCAGGCAAACCTTGAGGCGCAGATAGCCCGCTTTAATCCTCAGGACGTAGAAGGCTACCGGCGATTTTTAGACTACTCCCAGGCAGTGTTTAAAGAAGGGTATCTAAAGCTTGGCAGCGTTCCTTTCCTGTCGTTTCGCGATATGGTGAAGGCTGGCCCACAGCTGGCGCGTCTTCAGGCCTGGCGCAGCGTTTACAGCATGGTTGCCAAGTTTATTGAAGACGATCACTTGCGCCAGGCGTTCTCGTTTCATTCGCTGCTGGTCGGCGGCAACCCGTTTGCCACCTCCTCCATATACACACTGATTCACGCCCTTGAGCGCGAATGGGGCGTATGGTTTCCGCGCGGCGGCACGGGCGCGATGGTTCAAGGCATGGTTCAGCTGTTTAAAGACCTCGGCGGCGAAATCGAGCTTAACGCAGAAGTCACGCAGCTTGAGGCTGAGGGCAATACTCTACAGGCGGTACAGCTTGCCGATGGGCGGCGTATCGAGGCGAGTGCTGTAGCATCGAATGCCGATGTGGTGCACACCTATGAAAAGCTTTTAGGCCACCATCCGGTAGGTGCCAAGCGCAGCACCTCGCTCAAGCGCAAGCGCATGAGCAACTCGCTGTTCGTGCTCTACTTCGGGCTTAACCATCATCACGATCAGCTAGCTCATCACACCGTCTGCTTTGGGCCGCGCTACAAGGAACTGATTGACGATATCTTCAACAGCGACGCACTGGCCGAGGATTTTTCGCTCTACCTTCACGCGCCGTGCGTTACCGACCCCTCTTTGGCGCCGCCTGGCTGCGGAAGCTACTACGTGCTGGCCCCAGTACCGCATTTAGGCACCGCTAATCTGGATTGGGAAGTAGAAGGACCCCGCTTGCGCGAGCGCATTTTCGACTACCTTGAACAGCACTATATGCCGGGGCTGCGCGAGCAGCTGGTGACTCACCGCATGTTCACGCCGTTTGATTTTCGCGATCAGCTGGGCGCCTATCAGGGCTCGGCGTTTTCCGTCGAGCCGATTCTTACCCAAAGCGCCTGGTTCCGCCCGCATAACCGGGATAGCCGGATTGCTAACCTTTACCTGGTGGGAGCCGGCACGCATCCCGGTGCAGGCGTGCCTGGGGTGATCGGCTCGGCCAAAGCAACGGCCGGGTTAATGTTGGAGCAACTGGCCCCATGAATCAGCCGCTGCTTGATCACGCCACCCAGACCATGGCCGTCGGCTCGAAAAGCTTCGATACTGCGGCCAAGTTGTTCGATGCCCGTACACGGCGCAGTGCGTTGATGCTCTACGCCTGGTGCAGGCACTGCGATGACGTTATTGATGATCAGACGCTGGGCTTTAACGCCATGGTCGATAGCCCGAGCAGCGCCCAGCAGCGCCTGGCTACCCTGCAAGAGCAGACCCAGCAGGCTTACGCTGGCGAACCCATGCAAACGCCTGCCTTTGCGGCATTTCAGGAGGTTGCTCTTGAGCACTCGATTCCGCCCAAACGCGCGTTCGAGCATCTTGAAGGGTTCGCCATGGACGTGCGTGAGGAGCGCTACATTACTTTCGACGATACGCTGCGCTACTGTTATCACGTCGCGGGTGTAGTGGGGTTGATGATGGCGCAGGTAATGGGTGTACGCGATGACGCCGTTCTGGATCGCGCCTGCGACCTGGGGCTGGCCTTTCAGTTAACCAATATTGCCCGGGATATTGTGGAGGATGCCCGCGTGGGGCGCTGCTATCTGCCCGAGAGCTGGCTTATAGAAGAGGGACTTTCACCGACGGCGCTTGCCGACCCTGCCTACCGCCCTCAGGTGGCGCGGCTTGCCAATCGACTGGTCGAAGAAGCCGAGCCCTACTACACCTCTGCAACCGCCGGGCTTGCCGGGCTACCGTTGCGCTCGGCCTGGGCAATTGCCACCGCCCACGGGGTATATCGTAAAATTGGCTTGAAAGTGCAGCGCGCCGGAGAAAACGCCTGGGACAAGCGTCAGGGCACAAGTACCTATGAAAAAGTGGCCCTGCTGATCAAGGGCGCTACACAGGCACTTAGTTCTCGCGTGGTGACACCGGCGCCGCGCCCTTCGGGTCTTTGGCAGCGTCCGGACTAGCCGATTTGGCCTGACGGTTTCTTAATACCGCCTGGAGCTTTTCCACCGGCGGCGAGTATAAAAAACCAAACGATACGCACTCTTCCCGGCTTTTAACGACATGATGCAGGCGGTGCGCTGTGTACAGGCGCTTGAGATAGCCGCGCCGAGGGATATAACGAAACGGCCAACGCTTATGTACTAGCCCATCGTGCACGATGAAGTAGATCGCGCCATAAGCCGTCATGCCCGCGCCAATCCACTGCAGGGGCCAGAGGCCTGCCGTGCCCAGCGCAATGAGAACAATGGCCAGCACGGCAAACACCACGGCGTATAAATCGTTGAGCTCAAACCACCCCGTGCGCGGCCGATGGTGCGAGCGATGCCAGCCCCATCCCCAGCCGTGCATGATGTACTTATGCGCCAGCGTGGCGATAAGCTCCATGCTTGCCACCGTGACCAAAACAATTAACACATTCCACGCCATAAGCGCCGCTTCTCCCTGACACTGCCTCTATAGCTACCGGCCACGTTGGCCGCTGCATCGAACAACGCCCAACTCCCGCCACCGCGACTTTAGCGCACAAGCGTTAGACATAAGACAATCTAGCGCCTGGCTGCAAAAAACGCTTTCAATAACTTTTTGGCCGACGGCGCCAAAACTCCCGCCGTCACTTCAACATGATGATTAAACCACGGCTGGGCCAGCAGATTGGCCTTGGATTCCACCATACCGGTACGCGGCTCGGCGGCACCATACACCAAGCGCTTTAGCCGGGCATGCACAATGGCACCAGCACACATCATGCAGGGCTCCAGCGTGACATACAGCGTACATCCATCCAAGCGGTAGTTGCCGCTCTGCTTTCCAGCCTCACGCAACGCACGGATTTCCGCATGGCCACTCGGGTCACAGCTGGCGACCGGCGCGTTGTGCGCCGCGGCAAGCACTTCTCCTTGCGCATCGACCACCACGGCCCCCACCGGTACTTCGCCTGCCTCAGCAGCCAGGTGCGCCTGTTCAAGGGCACGGTGCATGTAAAATTCATCGCTGCGTATCAAGGCAAACTCCGCTAAGGTAGCAAAACAATTGTAGCAACGGCTGAGCCGCCGTATGTGATATCCGCCACTATGGATCACACTAGATAGCACCAAGGATACCTAGAATGACCGACGCGCTGAATACGCTAGTAAATTTACTTGAGCTTGAAGCCCTCGAAGAGACGCTGTTTCGTGGTCAAAGCCAGGATTTAGGCTTTCCTCAGCTGTATGGCGGGCAGGTATTGGGTCAAGCACTCGCGGCGGCTTCGCGCACAGTGCCAGAGGAGCGTCGCCCCCACTCCCAGCACGGTTATTTTCTGCGCCCCGGCGATCCGCACCGCCCGGTCGTGTATCAGGTCGATAACGTGCGCGATGGCGGAAGCTTTACTACCCGTCGCGTAACGGCAATTCAAAAAGGCCGGCCGATTTTCTTCTGTAGCGCCTCTTTTCACAGTGCTGAAGACGGGTTTCATCATCAGCGCGCGATGCCTCAGGTCGAGTCGCCAGAAGCCCTGATTGAGAGCGGCGCCGCCAAGCATGCTCGCTTTCCTGGCCACCCAATTGAGTTTCTGCATATTAAAGGCAACCCGGATAATGGCGCTCCGGCAGGGCAGTGCTTGTGGTTTCGTTTTTCAGGCACGCTGCCGGACGACCCGGCACTGCACCGAAATCTGCTGTCTTATGCTTCGGACTTCAACCTGCTGACCACGAGCCTGCTGCCCCACGGCATTCAGTTCACTGACCCTAAACTACGTATCGCAAGCCTTGACCATACGCTGTGGCTGCACGAAGACACGCGACTGGATGAGTGGTTGCTGTACGTGATTGATTCGCCCTGGGCGGGCGGTTCAAGAGGCTTGGCTCGCGGGCATATCTATAGCCGCGATGGCCGCCTAATTGCCTCTACGGCCCAGGAAGGGCTAACGCGCATGCATGATGAGCCGATTCGTTAACCCGATAAAACTGGGCCTTCGGCAGGTAATAAGCACTCAATAAAAACATGCATAAACGACAACGCCCGCAGCCAGTGCGGGCGTTGTAAGAGCCATCAGCAGATTTTAGCCGCCGTAAACGTCATTAATCGTTTTCAGCGGGTAGTGCGCCGGGTAAGGCTTGCGCGCAACGCCTGAGTCTACCGCCGCCTGGGCGACCGCTGATGAGACGCGCTCAAGCAGACGAACATCGACCGGCGTAGGGATAATGTACTCGCGGCCAAAGCTCATTTCCGTGCGCTCATAAGCGCTAAGCACTTCCTCCGGCACCGGCTCACGGGCCAGATCTTTCAGGGCGTGCACAGCGGCAAGCTTCATGGCTTCGTTAATACGCGTGGCACGGACGTCCAGTGCACCCCGGAAAATAAACGGGAAACCCAGTACGTTGTTCACCTGATTGGGGAAGTCTGAGCGACCGGTGGCCATAATGACGTCCGGGCGCGCTTCGCGGGCAACATCCGGATGAATTTCAGGATCGGGGTTGGTGCAGGCAAAAATAACCGGATCTGCGGCCATCTTTTTAACCTGCTCAGCCGACAGCAGGCCCGGGCCGGAAAGACCGATAAACACATCGGCGCCGTCGATAGCGTCATTTAGCGTACGCATCTCGGTATCCTGGGCA
The DNA here is from genome assembly GCF_052353045.1 of Halomonas sp. AOP7-B1-5. Classification (NCBI taxonomy): domain Bacteria; kingdom Pseudomonadati; phylum Pseudomonadota; class Gammaproteobacteria; order Oceanospirillales; family Halomonadaceae; genus Halomonas; species Halomonas sp. AOP7-B1-5. The sequence continues at coordinate 20,606 of NZ_JBQTDC010000028.1, forward strand.
AACTCGGCCTTGTACTCATTGATTCCATCACGCCCGGCATGAATAACGCCACGGCGATCCAGCATGACCAGATTTTCTTTTTTGGCACCACAGGAAACCAGCAAACGCATACAGGCAATGGCAGCGGCACCGGCGCCCATGCAAACGATCTTAACGTTCTCGATGGTCTTACCGGCAATGTCCAGCGCATTCAGCATGCCAGCGGCCGTGACGATAGCGGTACCGTGCTGGTCATCGTGAAATACAGGAATGCTGCAGCGTTCAGACAACGCCTTTTCAATTTCAAAACACTCGGGCGCCTTGATATCTTCAAGGTTAATGCCACCCCAGGTGTCGGCAATGCGGGCGACGGTATCGATAAATGCCTGTGGGCTTTCGGCGTCCACCTCGATATCCACCGAGTTGATGCCCGCAAAGCACTTGAACAGTACGCCCTTGCCTTCCATGACGGGTTTACTTGCCAGCGGACCAAGATTCCCCAGGCCCAGGATGGCGCTTCCATCGGTAATAACCGCGACTAAATTTCCCTTACCCGTATAACGGTAAGCATTTTCTGGGTCGCGGGCGATTTCGCGAACCGGCTCGGCAACGCCTGGGCTATAGGCCATTGCCAAGTCGCGAGCCGTTGCGGTGGGTTTGGTTAATTCTACTGAAAGCTTACCGGGAATCGGTTTTGCATGATAATCCAGCGCTGCCTGCTTATTTGCATCCGTCATAGTCAGGGTCCAATTAGCCTAAAGTAGATATAAGTGCATTCAGAATATAGAAAAATTCAAGTCGCCTCAAGCTAGCGGTCAACTCAAAAAGAAAACGCCAGTTTTAGCGAATATTCCTTCACGTTAAATACTTTTATCAGCCATTTGCTGAATCTTATACAACCCCACGTTAGCCATAACGGTTTACTTATTGCTGTATTGCAGCATTTTTGAAAATTCATTCCATTTTAAGAACCAACAAAAAACCCACGCCGAGGCGTGGGTTTTGTGCAGCGTACAATGTACGTGCAGAGTGGTTGATCCGTTAGGATTAACCGCGCTTGACAGCAGCGCCAAAACGCTTGTTGAAGCGCTCTACACGGCCACCAGTGGTCGCTTGCTTCTGCTTACCAGTGTAGAACGGGTGGCAGTTGGAGCATACGTCCAGCGAGAAATCCTGGCCAGAAGTAGTACCAACCTGGAAGCTAGCACCGCAAGAGCAGTTAGCGGTGACCGTGTTGTAATTCGGGTGGATACCTTGTCTCATCGTGATGACCTCATAAGCTGTATGCCGCCACCTGATCCGTTGCCAGGCACCGCATACGGGTTTGGAATAAACTGCTAACCGGTTACCCGCTTGATCGTTTAGATTCACAGCGGCCGCATATTTTAGCAAAACTTATCGCCGGAGGCCAATTGCCTGACACTGTTTCTTTGCAGGTGCTGAAAGTTGCCCTGCCTTCTCCACTGCGTCGCCTGTTTGATTACTTACCGGCGAGCCACCCTCCTCCCTGTGGCTGGCAGTTGGGGCTTCGTGTGCGCGTGCCGTTTGGCCGCCGCGAAGTGGTAGGCGTGATTGTCGAGCTAGCCGATACCAGTGAGCTACCGCGCAGCCAGCTGCGGGCGGTGAGCGAAGCGCTGGATGACGCGCCGCTTCCCGATGACTGGCTGTGGCTGTGCCGATTTGCTGCACGCTACTACCAGCACAGTTTGGGCGATACGCTGCAACACGCAATGCCCGCCAGGCTGCGCCAGGGCCACCCGATGGCCGGGCGCACGCAAACGCTTTGGCTTGCCAATATGCAAACGCAACCGGCGTTAAGTCGTGCCCCCAAACAGGCCGAGCTTTACGCCCTCCTCAGCCAGCATCCCCACGGCTTGCCCACCCGCGCCGTCAGCGCGCATGGTTTTACTCGCGATCAATTGCTGGCACTGACCAAAAAAGGCCTGGCCACCCAGCAGGAAATTGTTCTGACCGCCCCCGAGCCGCCTAGTGGCAATCTGCTTGCGACACCCGCCCTACCGCTTAATCGCGAACAGGCGGCGGCACTGGCTGCCCTGCATGAAAAGCTGGATGGCTATCACCCGTGCCTGCTTGAAGGGGTAACCGGCAGCGGTAAGACCGAAATTTATCTACAGCTCATTGAGTCAGTGGCGGCTAAAGGCAAGCAGTCGCTGGTACTCGTACCCGAAATCGGCCTGACGCCGCAAACCCTGGCACGCTTTAGAAGCCGCTTTCGGGTACCGGTAGTTGCCCTGCATTCAGGGCTAACCGACCCTGAACGTTTAGATGTTTGGGAGGCCGCAGCAAGCGGCCGTGCCTTGGTTATTATCGGCACGCGTTCGGCGATTTTCACCCCGCTTGCCAACCCGGGGGCGATTATTGTCGATGAAGAGCACGACGGCTCTTATAAGCAGCACGACGGGCTTCGCTACCATGCTCGGGATCTTGCCGTAGCACGCGCACACTATCACGGCATCCCACTGCTTCTGGGCAGCGCCACACCATCGCTTGAAAGCTTGCAGCAGGCGCTTTCAGGCAGCTATCGCCACTTGCGCCTTACTCAGCGCCCCAGCCGCCACCAGCCCGCCAAGCTGGAGCTGATTGACTTACGCCATCAGCGGCGCCAAGGCGGGCTATTACCCAATGCGATCAAAGCGATTAAAAGCACGCTGAGCGCGGGCAAGCAGGTGCTGATTTTTATCAATCGGCGCGGCTTTGCGCCCACGCTTGCCTGTCACGCCTGCGGCTGGATGGCGGAGTGTGGCCAGTGCGATTCGCGCATGACGCTGCACCGCCAACCGCCGCTACTCGCCTGCCATCATTGCGATAGCCGCCGCGCCTTGCCAGACGCCTGCCCCGAGTGCGGCAGCGGCGACCTGCGTGCCCTGGGAAGCGGCACCGAGCGCACTGAAGAGACGCTCCAAGGGCTTTTTCCCAAGGTGGCCGTTCACCGTATTGATCGCGACAGCACGCGTAAAAAAGACAGTTTCGAGCAGATACTCAAAGAGATTCATCGCGGCGAGCCCTGCCTGCTGGTGGGTACCCAAATGCTCGCCAAAGGGCACCATCTGCCTCACGTCACCCTAGTGGTGGTGGTGAATGCCGATGGCGGCCTTTATGCCGCTGATTTTCGAGCGCTGGAGCATAGCGCGCAGCTACTTGAGCAGGTGGCCGGCCGTGCCGGTCGGGCGGCTGACCCGGGCCGGGTGCTGGTGCAGACCTTACATCCCGATGATCCGCATCTAGGCCAGCTGGCCGAACACGGCTACGGAGCACTGGCCAGAAACCTTCTGGAAGAACGACGCCTGGCGCAGCTGCCGCCCTTCACCTTTATGGCGTTGTTAAGGGTGGAAAGCCCTCAGGAGGAAGCGGCTCTCACGCTTGCCCAGCAGGCGGGCCAGGCGCTACGTGAGTGGCTTAAGACCTCAGGCCTTGCCACTAACTGCCTGGGCCCGGTGCCTGCGCCCATGGAGCGTCGCCAAAACCGTTACCATATTCACCTTATGCTGGCAGCTAGCAAGCGTAGCCAACTGCATACAGCGGCCAGTTGGCTGGTGCAATGGATGGAAGCCAATCGCGAGGCCCGCAAGGTCCGCTGGTCGATTGATATTGACCCGCAAACGCTGGCTTAACTTGAGCTTTTCGCTGCAAAAAAGCCGCCCGCAGGCGCGGGCACTTAAGCATGGATAGCATCAACACCTTTGAAACTGCGCGCCAAATGCTGATAATGACCGCTTTGCTGCTGCACCTAGGCCTGGTTGATACATCTACGTTGATGTACTTATGTTGATGCACCTAGTTCAGTGCGCGCCTGCACACGCCGCCACCGACGTTATCCGGATACCCAAATGAAAGACACGATTATTTCTCTGCTCAACGGCGCCGTAGACGCGCTCAAGCTCCAAGGCGTGCTGCCTGATGATCTTCAGCCCACCATCAAAGTCGATCCGACCAAAGATAAGGCCCACGGCGACTACGCCACTAACCTGGCGCTGATGCTGGCCAAACCGGCAGGCAAAAATCCCCGAGAGCTGGCCGAGACACTGATTGCCGCGCTGCCCGAAAGCGACGCTATCCAAAAAACCGAGATCGCCGGGCCTGGATTCATCAACTTTTTTGCCGCCGCCGACGCCGCCGCACAAATTGTCGCTCAGGTACTGGATAGCGGCGACGCGTTTGGCCGCAGCATGGTTGGTCAGGCGGAAAAAGTGCAGGTCGAGTTTGTATCAGCCAACCCGACGGGCCCTTTGCACGTGGGCCATGGCCGCGGTGCCGCCATTGGCGACTGCCTGTGCCGCCTGCTGGAAGCCACGGGCTACGACGTCACGCGTGAATTTTATTACAACGATGCGGGCGCGCAGATTGCCAACCTGGCCCGCTCGGTACAAGCACGTGCCAAAAATCTGGGTCCTGATGATGAAAGCTGGCCGGAAGACGGCTATCGCGGCGAATATATTAGCGATGTCGCCAACGACTACCTGGCAGGTAAAACCGTCACCGCTGATGATCGCGAAGTCACCGCCAAGGCGGATGCTGATGACCTGGACGCCATTCAGGAATTTGCCGTTGCCTGGCTACGCCGTGAGCAGGATCTGGATCTCAAAGCCTTTGGCGTTGAGTTTGACGTCTACTTCCTCGAATCCTCGCTCTATCAGGATGGCAAGGTGAACGAAGCGGTTGAAAAGCTTGTCGCCAACGGCCACACCTACGAAGACGATGGCGCTATGTGGCTGCGCACTACCGACTTTGGTGATGACAAAGACCGCGTGATGCGCAAGCGCGAAGGCGGCTATACCTACTTCCTGCCTGACGTGGCCTACCACCTGGATAAATGGCAGCGCGGTTTCACCACCGTGATTAACGAACAGGGGGCCGATCACCACTCGACCGTTACCCGGGTGCGTGCCGGTCTGCAGGCGTTGGAAGTAGGCATTCCCAAGGGCTGGCCCGATTACGTGCTGCACCAGATGGTCATGGTGACGCGCTCAGGCGTTGAGGTAAAACTCTCCAAACGGGCCGGCAGCTACGTCACGGTACGTGATTTGATCGACGAAGTCGGCCGCGATGCCACGCGTTTTTTCCTGGCTGCACGCCGCGCCGACTCGCAGCTCACTTTCGACATTGACCTGGCGCGCTCGCAGTCCAACGACAACCCGGTGTACTACATCCAATACGCCCATGCCCGGGTATGCAGCATGCTGCGCAAAACTGAGGCGGCAGATCAACCGTTTGATCATACGCAGGCCATGGCCAACCTGGCCCTGCTGGATAGCGACCAGGAGAAGGCCGTGCTTAACCGCTTGGCCCGCTATCCAGAGGTTGTTCAAACCGCCGCCAGAAACCGTGAACCGCAGCAAGTCGCTCAGTACCTGCTGGATCTAGCGGGTGATTTCCACACCTGCTACAACGCGGTTAAAGTCATGGTCGAGGACGATACGTTACGCAACGTTCGCCTGGCGCTGGGCCTGGCAACCCGGCAGGTGCTGCGCAATGGTCTGGATCTGATGGGCGTCAGCGCCCCAGAGGAGATGTAAACCATGGCCAGCCCGCGCAAAAAGCCCTCTCGCCGTGGCGCTACGTCACAGCGCAAGGCCGCCCGCACCTCAGGCAGTTCGGGCGGAGGTTTTCGTCTCCCCGGCTGGCTGTGGGGTCTTGCTGGCATGGCGGCAGGCTTCTTTCTGGCTCAACACCAGCACGGCACAGCACCCTGGCAGGACAAGCCCAGCGACCAGCCCCAGGCAACGGTGCTCTCCAAGCCAGAAAGCCCAGAGCGGGCCGCCGCACGCGAGACGGAAACTCAACCGTCGATGCCGACGTTTGAGTTTTATACGCTGCTGCCGGAAACCGAGGTTATTGCCCCAGGCGTTACACTGCCCTCCAACGTGACCCGGCCTGAAGTCGCCGAACAGCCCGCAGAAAGCACCACGAGCGACACGTCAGCCGCGGGCGACGATCCTATAGCTCAGGTCATTGCCGCCAATACGCGGCCGGATGAGCAGGCAAGTACCGTACAGCAGCAGCCTGCGCCGACCAATACCAGTGCGGCAAAACGCTACGTGCTGCAAGCCGCCTCGTTTCGTGAGTTAAGCGATGCCGAGCAGCTGCGTGGCCGGTTGCGTAACCTGAGTCTGCTTGCCCAAATCAGCGAGGTGCAGGCCGATGGCAATACGTGGCACCGTGTCCAGGTAGGGCCGTATGACGACACGCGCGAATTGAACCGCGCCCAGGATTTAATGACCACGCAAGGCATCGAGCCCCTGCTGATTCAGCTGCAAAACTAACGAAACCCATAGGTGTTATTCCGCGGGCGGTTGATTTTTTATCAGCCGCCCGCATTTTATTGTCCATCGTCTTTGTTAGCGGTCGCTCTATCATCCGTTAAGCGGCCGGTCAGTTATCGGGAGCACGCCTCCCCCAAGGAGTTATCTCCATGACCACTATCGTATCCGTACGTCGCGGTAATCAGGTTGCCCTGGCAGGCGACGGCCAAGTATCGCTTGGCAATACCGTGATGAAAGGCAACGCCAGCAAGGTGCGTCGCCTCTATCGTGGCAAAGTGCTCGCCGGTTTTGCAGGCGGCACGGCCGATGCGTTCACACTGTTTGAGCGTTTTGAAGCTCAGCTTGAGAAGTATCAAGGTCACCTTACCAAGGCAGCCGTTGAGCTGGCAAAGGACTGGCGTACCGACCGCGCCCTGCGTCGGCTGGAAGCGCTGCTTGCCGTTGCCGACCATAGCGCCTCGCTGATCATCACCGGCAATGGCGATGTGGTCGAGCCTGAGCGCGGCATTATCGCGATTGGTTCGGGCGGTAACTTTGCCCAGGCAAGTGCCCGTGCACTTCTCGAAAACACCGAACTTTCAGCGCGGGAAATCACCGAGAAATCGCTGCAAATCGCTGGTGACATCTGTGTATTCACCAACCATCACGTGACGCTCGAAGAGCTAAATATCAACGAACGTTGAGGCTGCCTTAATGACTCAGATGACACCCCGCGAAATCGTCCACGCGCTTGATCAATACATTATCGGCCAGCAGGATGCTAAGCGTGCCGTGGCCATTGCGCTGCGCAACCGCTGGCGCCGCATGCAGCTTGACGACGACTTGCGCCCCGAAGTTACCCCGAAAAACATTTTGATGATCGGCCCCACGGGCGTGGGTAAAACTGAAATTGCCCGCCGTCTGGCCAAGCTTGCCCGCGCGCCGTTTATTAAAGTCGAAGCCACCAAGTTCACTGAAGTGGGCTATGTCGGCCGCGATGTTGAATCGATCATCCGTGATCTGATGGAAGCGGCCATTAAAATGGTTCGTGAACACGCTAAAGAAGAAGTTGGCCACCGCGCGGAAGACGCCGCCGAAGACCGCGTGCTGGATGCGCTGCTGCCGCCACCGCGTGGCCAGGAAGACAAGCCCCGCGAAGATAGCAGCACGCGCCAGTCGTTCCGTAAAAAGCTGCGCGAAGGCCAGCTGAACGACAAAGAGATCGATATCGAAGTGTCGTCTCAGGGCCAGGGCGTCGACATCATGACCCCGCCGGGCATGGAAGAGATGACCAACCAGTTGCAGAGCCTGTTCTCCAGTATGGGCCAGCAGAAGCGCGAACAGCGCCGGGTAACGGTTAAAGAAGCTCTGGTACTACTGCGTGATGAAGAGGCGGGCAAGCTGGTCAACGAAGATGAGATCAAGGCGCGCGCCGTTGAATCCGTCGAGCAGCACGGCATCGTGTTCCTGGATGAGATCGACAAGGTTGCCAAGGGTAGCGGGCAGTCAAGCGGTGGCGAAGTCTCCCGTGAAGGTGTGCAGCGCGACCTGCTGCCACTGATCGAAGGCTCCACCGTGTCGACCAAGTACGGCATGGTGAAAACCGATCATATTCTGTTTATTGCCTCGGGCGCCTTCCACCTGTCGCGCCCCTCCGACTTGATCCCGGAGCTTCAGGGCCGCCTGCCGATCCGCGTTGAGCTTGACGCGCTGACGCCTGGCGACTTTAAGCGCATTCTTACCGAGCCTTCTGCATCGCTCACTCGTCAGTACCAAGCGCTGCTCGCGACCGAAGGCCTGGATATTGAGTTCACCCCTGACGGTATTGCGCGTATTGCTGAGATTTCCTGGCAGGTTAACGAAGGCACCGAAAATATCGGCGCACGCCGCCTGCATACCGTGATGGAGCGCCTGCTTGAAGAGGCTTCGTTTAGAGGTGGCGATATGGATAGCCCGCTGGTGATTGACGCCGACTACGTTAATGCCCAGTTAGGCGAACTCGCCGTTGACGAAGATCTGTCGCGCTATATTCTGTAAAATTAGTTTTTTTAAATTACAGAGAATCTAAGTGCAGCTGAGGCCGCCACTTTGTTTTACGCTAAATACGGCGCTAATCCAGGGTAGGCGGCTTTATTAATACGTGAAGAGGTCAACCGATGAGCGCTCCTGTCCCCAGCAAGGTTCACTACCATAAAAGTGCGCGTGAGCTTGAACTTGGCTACGCCAGTGGCGAAAACTACCGGCTGCCGGTAGAGCTTTTACGGGTCTATTCGCCCTCGGCTGAAGTGCGCGGCCACGGCGGCGATACGGCGGTACTCCAGGTAGGCAAAAAGCACGTCGGGCTACAGAACATTACCCAGGCGGGCCACTACGCCTTAAAGCTTTATTTTGACGATGGCCACAGCAGCGGTCTGTTTAGCTGGGACTATCTATATGAGCTGGCCACGCACCAGCAGGCATACTGGGATAACTATATACAGCGGCTTGAAGAAGCCGGGGCGTCCCGCGAGCCTTCTGGTATTCATTTCAAGCAACTATAACGCTTGGCGCCCGGTCAGGCGCAGACAAATTGGGGTAGACAAGGCTACAATATCGTCATCCTTTTAACACGGCGACCACCTTGGTCGATTGTTACCGCCTCGAACTCGGGAGCTACAGCCCCATGAGCCCCACGGAAAAGCGCACCACCGATTTTGGTTATCAAGAAGTCCCGGTCGACGAGAAAGCATCGCGTGTGGCAGATGTCTTCCACTCTGTCGCCGCCCGTTACGATGTGATGAACGATTTAATGTCGATGGGCATTCACCGCGTCTGGAAGCGTTTCACCATTGAGCGTGCAGGCGTCCGGCCTGGCCATCACGTATTGGATATTGCTGGCGGCACCGGCGATTTAACCCTTAAGTTCTCGCGCATTGTAGGCCCTCGCGGCAAAGTGGTACTCGCGGACATCAATGCTTCCATGTTGAAAGTGGGCCGCGACAAGCTGATGGATAACGGCGTGGGCGGCAATGTCGAGTATGTTCAGGCAAATGCCGAGTGCTTGCCGTTCCCTGATAACAGTTTTGACTGCATTACCATCGCGTTTGGTTTGCGTAACGTCACGGATAAAGACGCTGCGCTGCGCTCCATGGCTCGGGTACTGAAACCAGGCGGCCGCTTGCTGGTGCTGGAATTCTCCAAGCCCAACAACCCGCTGCTCTCCAAAGCCTATGACGAGTACTCCTTCCGCCTGCTGCCCAAAATGGGTGAGCTTGTTGCGGGTGACGGTGAAAGCTACCGTTATCTGGCCGAGTCGATTCGTATGCACCCGGGTCAGGAAACCTTGAAAGCCATGATGGAGGCGGCGGGCCTTGAGCGGGTGGAATACACCAACCTGACGGGCGGTATTGTCGCTTTGCACCGCGGCATTAAGCTATGACATTACCCTACACAATCGCGTCACCAATGATGAGGTCAGCATGCTGGTAACCCCGACCCTGGTGCTGGCCGGATGTGAACGCATGCTGAACGCCCTGCTTGCCCGCGACCCAGCGGCTCCAGCCCGCTTGGCGGCGCTGGCGGGCAGCCGTCTGTTAGTGCGTCTGGAAAAACCCCATCTTCAGTTGGTGCTGCATTACCATTCAGCAGGTATCGACTTGCTGCGTGGCGACGACGTCGAGGAAACCGAGGTGGATGCCGTTGTAGAGCTAACCCCGGAAACATTCTCGGAATGGATCAGCGGCGCGTCGATCGAACGGCTTATGTTTGACGGCAAACTTGCCGTGCGTGGCCGCATTCATCTGCTGGAAGCCACCCGCGAGCTGCTGTTTGACCTGGATATTGATTGGGAAGGCGAGCTTGCCCGCTGGCTGGGCGACATGCCTGCCCACTCTCTGGCCGAGGGCGTACGTCGCCTGTCTCGCTGGGGCCTGCGCGCCAAGGATGAGCTGCTTCAGGATGTGTCGGAGTACGTTTTTGAAGAGGCACGCCTGCTACCCGGACGCCAACAGCGCGACCTGTTACGCGACCATCTTACTGAGCTTGAAGTGGCCACTGATCGCCTCGAAGCCCGCTTTAATCGGCTACACCGCCGCCTGACGCTTGACGCATCGCACGCCTCGCAGGAGCCGCGTTTATGAGTCTGCGTCTGTTCAAAATTCTCATGGTCGTTGCGCGCCAACGTCTCGACACAATGATTCCCATGGAACGGCTGCCGCTTTGGCTACGCACGCTCATGTGGTTTTCACCACTGCGGCTGTTCCCGGTTGGCAAACGTACGCGCGGCGAGCGTTTACGTTTGGCACTGGAAGCACTGGGCCCCATTTTCATTAAATTTGGGCAGATGCTTTCCACACGCCGCGACCTGTTGCCTGAGGATATTGCAGACGAACTCCGTCGCTTGCAGGACCAGGTCCCGCCCTTCCCGGGCGAACTTGCCGCGGCCCGGGTCGAAAAAGAGCTGGAGATGTCGCTGATTGAGGCCTTCGCCGAATTCGAGCAGGCCCCTCTCGCTTCGGCATCGATTGCGCAGGTGCACGCCGCCAAGCTGCATAGCGGCGAAGAGGTCGTAGTTAAGATCATTCGCCCCGGCATTGATCGCATCATGCGCCAGGATATGGCGCTGATGTATCAAGTTGCCAAGCTGTTCGCCAAAGTGCCTGAAGCGCGCAGGCTACGCCCGGTCGAAGTTATCCGCGACTATGAAGCGACGCTGTTCGACGAGCTGGACCTTTATAAGGAAGCGGCCAACACCTCGCAGCTCAAGCGTAACTTTAAAGATTCGCCGCTGCTGTTCGTGCCAACCATCTATTGGCCCTTCACACGCCGCCATGTGATGGTGCAAGAGCGCATCCGTGGTGTTCCCGTTGCTGATCTGGATACCCTGATCAAACGGGGCGTGAATCTGAAAAAGCTTGCCGAACGCGGTGTTGAACTCTTTTTCACCCAGGTGTTTCGCGACAACTTCTTTCATGCCGATATGCACCCGGGTAATATTTTTGTAAATTGCGATAATCCCGAAGATCCGCAATATATTGCGATCGACTGCGGCATCGTGGGCAGTCTGACGCGCGAAGATCAGGATTATCTGGCGCGCAACCTGCTGGCGTTTTTCCATCAGGACTATTACGAAGTGGCGGCGCTGCATATCGAATCGGGCTGGGTAGGCGAAAACACCCGGGCGAATGAGTTCGCCGCCGCTATACGTACCGTGTGCGAGCCGATTCTTGAAAAGCCATTAAAAGATATCTCGTTTGGCCAAGTGCTGCTGGGGCTTTTCCAGACCGCACGGCGCTTTAATATGGAAGTCCAACCGCAGCTAGTACTGCTGCAAAAAACGCTGCTCAATATCGAAGGCCTTGGCCGCCAGCTCTACCCTGAGCTTGATCTGTGGAGCACCGCCAAGCCGTATCTTGAACAGTGGATGAAAGAGCGCGCCGGGATCGGTGGGCTTTGGGAGTCGCTCAAGCGCCAGGCACCAGAGCTTTCTCACCAGTTGCCTGAGCTGCCCGTGCTGGCACACCAGGCGCTTACGCGAATGGAAATCGAGCACCGTCAGCGCCATCAGCAAGTTGACGCAATTCATCATATGCAGAGCCACATGGCTCGTCAGGGAAAACGCCATCATCGCTTGCGTATCGGGCTTTTGCTGGTGGCTATTGCACTAGCCTGGCAGCCGCTTAGCAGTTGGGCAGCCACTCAGGATTGGCCGATTCTTGGCGCCGCCGCGCTTGGCTTACTACTACTATTATGGCAATAGCCCGTTATGCCAATAGCAAGGTTAAGGACGGCCAGTCATCCAACCGGTAATGATGCTGTCCACTGCTTTAAGGAGACTCATGAACACCCCCTCAACGCCTAATCACGCCCCCGTCCTCGACGCCCTCGCTGAGGTGTTGAAGCAGCGACGCAGTGCTTCTCCCGAGAATTCTTACGTTGCGTCCTTGCATCACAAGGGTTTGAACAAGATACTCGAAAAAGTGGGTGAAGAAACTACCGAAACGCTGCTGGCAGCCAAAGACGCCGAGCACGGCAGTGAAGCGCAGCGTCAGGCGCTTGTCGCCGAGACTGCGGATCTTTGGTTTCACAGCCTGGTCATGCTGTCGCACCTGGGGCTTGACCATCAGGATGTTTTAAACGAGTTGGCAAGGCGCTTTGACATTTCCGGTCACGATGAAAAAGCCGCCCGCACGCCATCATAAACAACACGCATTTGAATTAATGAGGATACGCATATGTTAGGTGGCATTAGTATTTGGCAGCTGCTTATTGTTTTAGGCATCATCATCTTAATCTTCGGCACCAAGAAATTGCGTAACGTGGGCACCGACCTGGGCGGCGCCATCAAAGGCTTCAAAAAAGCCGTGCATGAGGAAGATAAAGACGACGAGAAGAAAGATGCCGAGCCTTCCCATGCCAAGGTGGCCCACGAAGAGCCGGGCAACACCTATGACGTTCAGGCCGAAAAAGAGCGTGCGGCACGTAACGAAGAGCGCAAATAAACCATGCTGGATATCGGTTTTCTTGAACTGATGCTTGTCGGTGTCGTTGCCCTGTTAGTGCTTGGTCCTGAGCGCCTCCCTCGGGCGGCGCGCACGACAGGCCTATGGATCGGCAAAATTAAGCGCACGGTATCCGGTATGCAGCGCGAAATCAGCGCGCAGCTTGAAGCGGAAGAGCTTCGCCAAACGCTTAATGAACAGCAAAAAACTATTAACGATAGTTTGAGGAAAGCCAAAAAAGACGTCGAGAGTATTGTCGATAAGCCTTCTTCTGGCGCCTCAAAGCCTATGACGCCATCCCAGCCTGAAACCGAGCGACGCGTCGCACAAGCAAGCTCTCATTTGGATGACGCTCTGCAGGAAGTCAATGAAACAGCACCAGACGCCTCTGCGTCAGATGCTTCTTCAGAGCCCTCAAAGGCGACCACTCAAAAGGACAGCAATCACCCATGAGTACCCCTGGCGACGCTCGGGAGCCCCAAAACGATCAGCACCAAGCCCCTTTGATTGAGCATTTAATCGAGCTTCGCATGCGTCTGGTGCGCGCGGTGGTGGTTATACTGGTGGTCTTTTTAGGCCTCTACGCTTTTGCTAACGATATTTATAGCTTTGTGGCGGAGCCACTTATGGCGTTACTGCCGCCGGGATCGCAGATGATTGCTACCGAAGTGGCGTCACCATTTCTGGCGCCCTTTAAGCTGACCCTGGTAGTCGCAGTTTTTATCGCGATCCCATTTGTACTTCACCAGGCTTGGGCGTTCATAGCGCCTGGACTTTATGATAACGAAAAGGCCCTGGCCATACCGATTCTGGTATCTAGTATCGGGCTTTTTTATGCGGGCGCGGCCTTTGCCTACTACGTGGTGTTTCCACTGCTGTTTGCGTTTTTTACCCAGACAGGGCCGGAAAACGTTACGGTAATGACCGACATTAATCAGTACCTTAACTTTGTACTGAAACTCTTTTTTGCCTTTGGCGTGGCGTTTGAAATTCCCATTGCGACGTTTTTGTTAATTTTATCCGGCGCGGCAAGCGTGCAAAGCCTTTCTCAAAAACGGCCGTATATCTTTTTAGGCTGCTTTGTTATCGGCATGCTGCTGACTCCACCGGATGTGGTGTCACAAAGCCTGCTCGCCCTGCCGATGTACCTGCTTTATGAAGTTGGTCTGCTGTTTGGTCGCCTGGTGCGCAAACGGCGCGACGAGCAACAGGCGGCAGAAGAGCAAGAGCTTTAAGTTTTACGCTGCAGAGACAAGCAAAAGGTCATGTAAAAAGCCTCTGCCATCATCGATGGCAGAGGCTTTTGCTTAGATATCCATAACAGATGCTGGTTAATCCATCATTTCATCAATACGATCCACCAGCTTAAAAATACCCGTTGCAGCTTCGCTAATGCGGGTAGCAAGCATATAGGCAGGCGTGGTGACCACGCGATGTTCAAGGTCTACGACGATATCGTCCACTGCGCAACTGCGGTGCAGGCCGCCCATGGCGCTGATCGCCCCCGATACGCTCGGGTCATGGCCCACGGTTACCGCGATACCGTCGCCCAACAGCCGTGGCACAAGCGCGGGAGCAATACACATCAGGCCAATCGGCTTCGCGTCTTCCCGAAAACCTGCCAGCGCCTCTTTAAAGGCTTCCAGCACCTGCATGTTGTCGCCTTCACTGGCAAAGTCAGATAAGTTTTTTGCGACGCCAAAACCACCCGGTACGATGACAGCATCAAACTCATCGGACTTTAGCTCAGTCAGAGGCTGAATATCACCTCGCGTTAAACGTGCCGATTCCTGGAGCACATTGCGTTTCTCGCCCGTCACTTCCTCCTGGGTAAGATGATTCACCACATGATGCTGCTCTATATCCGGCGCAAAGCAGCGATAACCAATGCCCAACTGATCCAAGCGCAGCAGCGTTAAGGTGGTTTCATAAATTTCAGAACCATCAAAAACACCGCAGCCCGCCAATACCACCGCTACCTGTTTAGTCATGCCTATCTCCTTATTGCAGGCTTACCTATCGCCATCTGGCAAGCAATCGCTAACTTTAGTCAGTCTTAACCAGGGCCACAAGGCGGCTTTCGCCGTAAGACATGCCTGATATACTCAACCCAAGCCTACGGGTATTGATTTACGATCCTTCACGGAGATAACCTTTGAGCACATTGAGCCCCCGTCAATTTCCTGGCACCCGCCTGCGCCGCATGCGTCGCGACGACTTTTCCCGCCGCTTGATGCAGGAATCCACGTTAACGTCCGCTGATTTAATTTTACCGGTGTTTGTTTTAGAAGGTGAAAATCAGCGCGAGGCAGTGGCCTCGATGCCTGGCGTTGAACGCTTGTCGATTGATTTACTGATTGAACAAGCCAAGGAAGCATTCGCTCTGGGCATACCTGCGCTGGCGCTATTTCCCGTCGTGGGCACCGAGCAGAAAAGTGAGTTTGCCGAAGAAGCCTATAATGCCAATGGCTTGGTTCAGCGCAGCGTGCGTGCCCTCAAAGAGGCGCTACCTGAGCTGGGCATTATTACCGATGTCGCCCTTGATCCTTATACCATTCATGGCCAGGACGGCATTTTAGACGAACAAGGCTATGTTCTGAATGATCGTACGGTAGAGACGCTGCTCAAACAGGCGCTTTCTCATGCCGAAGCCGGGGCTGACGTAGTGGCGCCTTCAGACATGATGGATGGCCGCATTGGCGCTATTCGCCAAGTGCTGGAGCAGGAGCTTCTGCATAATGTTCGCATTATGGCCTATAGCGCCAAGTACGCCTCCAAATACTATGGCCCTTTCCGCGACGCGGTCGGCTCGGCTGCCAATCTGGGTAAGGCTGACAAGCGCACCTATCAGATGGACCCGGCCAATAGTGACGAGGCGTTACACGAAGTGGCCATGGATATCAGCGAAGGTGCCGACATGGTGATGGTCAAACCCGGCATGCCTTATCTGGATATAGTGCAACGGGTTAAAACCGAGCTTAAAGTGCCCACCTTTGCCTATCAGGTAAGCGGCGAATACGCCATGCACCGCGCTGCGTTTGATAACGGCTGGCTGGAAGCCGAGCCGGTTATATTAGAATCGCTCATGTGCTTTAAGCGTGCCGGAGCGGACGGCATTTTGACCTACTTTGCGCTTGAAGCAGCTCGCCTGTTGCAGAACCAGCGTTAGAGATCCATGCTTAAGATGACAGATATATGACATCTATCTGTCATCTTTCTCCCGCATACTGCTTTAAATGATAGGTATCGCGCTATGCTAGCTTGAAGCCATTAATGCAGGGGAGCCATTATGGACGATCACGTTTCACCATCCACGACGCTATTACTCAACGAGTTACCGAACGTCGAAAGTGATGGTTCGCCGCTACGCGTTAATCGTACCCCCAACGGCGTGCATGCCAGAGAAGCCCTGAGTGAAACTGATTTAGACGACCCCCAGCTCTACTTTAATCGTGAATTGTCCCACCTTCAGTTTAATATCCGCGTCTTGGAACAAGCATTAGACGATGCGCACCCACTGCTTAATCGGCTGATGTTCCTGCTTATCTTCTCTTCCAACATGGATGAGTTTTTTGAAATTCGCGTGGCTGGCTTAAAACATCAAATGGCGCTGGGTGACGATACGACGGCGGCTGATGGGCGCCTGCCCAAAGCGGTGCTTGCGGAAATTTCAGAAATTGCCCATAAGCAAATCGCCCGCCAGTATCAGATTCTTAACGACACCCTGCTACCCGCACTTGAAAACCAGGGTCTGCGCTTTCGTCGTCGTGACCAGTGGACCGACGAACAAAAGCACTGGGTGCATGAGATGTTTAATAACGAGATCATGCCGGTCATCAGCCCGATTGGCCTTGACCCTTCGCACCCCTTCCCCCGGCTGGTGAACAAAAGCCTTAACTTTATTGTTGAGCTGGAAGGCAAAGACGCCTTTGGTCGGGCAGGCGGTATGGCCATTCTCCCGGCACCGCGCTCGCTCCCCAGGCTAATGGCGCTACCCAAGGAGCTGTGTGCCGAAGGTTTCTCTGAGTATATTTTCCTGTCATCCATGATTCACGCCCACGCTGAGGAGCTGTTCCCGGGCATGCGCGTACGCGGCTGCTATCAGTTTAGGCTGACCCGCAACGCCGACATGACTGTTGATCCGGAAGAGGTATCTGACTTGGCATCTGCGCTGCGCGGTGAGCTCTTGGCACGCCGCTATGGGCGAGGCGTGCGTTTGGAAGTCGCCGATAACTGCCCCGATGACCTTATCAACTTTTTACTGCGCCAGTTCGAGCTAGACCAAGACGATTTATACCGCGTTCAAGGGCCGGTGAACCTCACCCGCATGATGTCGGTGCTTGGGGATGTCGATCGTCCTGAGCTTGTTTATCGCCCCTATACGGCAAGCGTTCCCAAGACGCTGAAAGCGGGCAGCCTGTTTGAGGCAATCGCTAAAAACGATGTTTTGCTGCATCATCCGTTCCAGTCGTTCTCCCCGATTGAGGAGCTGCTGCGTGAGGCGGCCCGCGACCCCGATGTTCTGGCCATCAAACAGACGCTTTACCGCACCGGTGCTGAATCGTCTATCGTAAGTGCGCTTGTCGATGCGGCCAGTCAAGGCAAGGAAGTTACCGTAGTGATCGAGCTGCGCGCGCGCTTTGACGAAGCCGACAACCTGCAGCTGGCATCACGCCTGCAAGAAGCCGGGGCTATCGTGATTTACGGCATCATGGCGTATAAAACCCACGCCAAAATGCTGCATATCGTGCGTCGCGAAAAGGGTGAACTGCGCCACTACGCGCACCTGGGCACGGGCAACTATCACTCTAAAACCGCCAAACTTTATACTGATTACAGCCTACTGACCGCCAATAAAGCGCTGTGTGCCGACGTGCATAAAGTCTTTCAGCAGCTCTCGGGAATGGGCCGGGCGCGCAAAATTGATACGCTCTTGCATGCTCCCTTTACCCTACATGAGCGCTTGGTCGAAATGATTGACCGCGAAGCCCAGCTGGCGCTTAAGGGCAAACGTGGACATATCATTATCAAGTGCAACTCACTGACCGAGCCTAAGCTGATCAAGGCGCTTTATCGTGCCTCCCAGGCAGGTGTTGAGTGCGATTTAATCATTCGCGGCATGTGCTGCTTAAAGCCTAATTTGCCAGGCATTTCTGAAAATATCCGCGTTCGCTCGATTATTGGCCGTTTTTTAGAGCACACCCGGGTATTTTACTTCCATAACGAAGGAAAGTCGGAAATCTGGTGTTCAAGCGCTGACTTTATGTCGCGCAATATGTTTCACCGGGTTGAAACCTGCTTCCCGCTGCTGGATAAAAAGCTCGCCACCCGAGTGCGTAAAGACTTGGAAACCTACCTGGTCGATAACTGCCAGAGCTGGCTACTGCAAAGCGATGGCAGCTACCGTTTACAAGATCCTGGCAATGGCGATGCCATTAGCGCCCAGGAAACGCTGCTTTATGCCTACGCATCAAAAAGCTAGCTATTAAGGCTAAATATTAAAGCTAGGCAGCAAAGCTAGCCGCTAAAACTTGTCGTTAAAACTTGTCGTTAACCCTTTTAGGCGCCGCTGCTGATCAAGTAGCGGGGCTTTTTCTCTACGTTACTTTTTCTCTGAGTTACCTTGATAAATTCAAGATGCTAACCCGTGCGTGCCTACCTCCTCTCCTTCAGGCATCCTTCAAGTAAGTATTCAACGCGTTAACGGTCGGCTGGTCACCGATACGCACATAGCCGAGAATATGAGAAACTGTCATGATGAAACCTTTTAACGTGAATAATTTCACGCAGCCTGACCAAGGCCCAACGATGAATCCAACCGACGTTTTAATAAACAACGTAAAAGTTGACCACCATGATTGAGCTGCGCCATTTACGTACCTTACTCGCCCTACGTGAAACGGGCTCATTGGTTGAGGCGGCTGAACGCGTCCATCTTACTCAGTCAGCCCTTTCGCATCAGTTAAAAGACCTGGAAGGCCGGGTTA
The DNA here is from genome assembly GCF_052353045.1 of Halomonas sp. AOP7-B1-5. Taxonomy (NCBI): domain Bacteria; kingdom Pseudomonadati; phylum Pseudomonadota; class Gammaproteobacteria; order Oceanospirillales; family Halomonadaceae; genus Halomonas; species Halomonas sp. AOP7-B1-5. The sequence continues at coordinate 39,311 of NZ_JBQTDC010000028.1, forward strand.
ATAGCCCCCTATTTGTGCGCAAAACGCGTCCCGTCGAGTTTACCCGTGCGGGTTTACGGCTACTAACCCTAGCCGACCAGATACTACCCGAAGTGCGTAAAGCCGAGCGTGATGTAGCGCGACTGGCGGGAACCGAGCAGGGTCGGCTGCATATGGCAATCGAATGCCATAGCTGCTTTCAGTGGCTGATGCCGACCGTAGATTACTTTCGCGACCACTGGCCGGAAATCGAAATTGATATTCCCAGCGGCCACCACTTTGACCCGCTGCCGGCTCTGGCCCGCGAGCAGCTGGATTTAGTCATAACTGCCGACCCGCAGCCGCTAGATGGCGTTCACTATGCGCCCTTGTTTCGATACGAAGGGTTACTTGCAGTGGCACGCCAGCACGACTACGCCGACCGAGCCTTTATTGAGCCACAGGCACTGGCCAACCAAACGCTGATTACCTATCCCGTTGAGCAGGCCCGCCTGGATGTATTTAGCCAGTTTCTAGACCCGGCCAATGTGCGTCCTCAGGAGATCCGCACGGCTGAGCTAACCATTATGATGATGCAGCTGGTAGCTAGTGGGCGTGGCGTATGTGCACTGCCTAACTGGGCGCTGACGGAATATCTGGAGCGGGATTACGTCAAGGCCGTCAAGCTAGGGGAGCAAGGTATCTGGAGTACGTTGTACGCCGCCGTTCGCGAAGAGACGCTTGAGGCTCCCTGGATGCAAGATTTTCTGCGTACCGCCCGGGAAACATCGTTTGCCGTGCTTTCAGGCATTAAGCCAGCGACTCACGACGAGGAACCAGCAACGTAAAGCGAGCGCCGCCGAGCGTGGGGCTAGTGTCGACGGTAACGCTGCCCCCATGGCCTGCCATAATTTTCTGCACGATGGAAAGCCCCAAACCGTAGCCCCCCAGGCTTCGCGCACGGCTATCGTCCAAACGAGTAAACGGTTTAAATATATCAGTGCGAGCCTCTGCGGGTATTCCAGGGCCATCATCCTCGACATCAATACGCACTAGCTGTGCTTCGCTCCAGAGCCGAATGGTGATGTGTTTTTTTCCATAGCGACAGGCGTTGCTCACCAGGTTCTGCAGTGCCCGCTGTAAATAGCGCGGCTCGGCCAAAAGCTCAATATCCGCACCGTCGGTCAATTCAATGGTTAGCCCTTCATGTAGCGGCGCCAACGTATCGATCACTCGCTCGGCCATGGCGCGGCAGTCTACCAGCGCCATCTCAAGCTCAGCGCCATTCACCGTTTCGCCCCCTAAACGCGCATAGGTAAGAATTTCATCAACGAGCTCATCAAGCTCTGCAATATCGGCATCAATACCCTGTAACTGACGTCTAATCGCGGGCTGGTCGGTCATATCCTCCACCATCTGCACGGCAAACCGAATACGTGCCACCGGTGTGCGTAATTCGTGGGAAACGGCGCGGATCATCTCTTGCTGGCCACGCAGCAGAGTTTGCACCTGGCTTGCCATACCGTTAAAGGCCATGCCCAAGCGGCCCAAGGAATCGTCACTTTCCACTTTCACACGGGTCTCAAGCCTGCCGCTGGCAATGCGGGTAGCGGCAAGCTCCAGGCGCGCCATTCTCGTCTCGATACGACGCATAATCAGATAGATAATGAGGCACAACACGGCCATGGCACCGAGTAACAGCGGTAGCTGTAAATTCATCGGTAGCGTATCGCCGCGCGTAATAGGCCCAGCCAACAGCCATGAGCTTGAATTAGGCAATTGATAAAGCAGACTAATGGAGAGCTTTTCAGAGGATAACAGGGTCAGTACGTTACCCAATGCCAGCTGGCCTTGCTGCTTAGGGGTTAAATTATCTGGCAAGGTCTGCAGCAGAGACAGCGGCCAACTGCCGGAGCGTAGTGCTGCCAGGGCAGCTTCATGCTCTTCATACGGCAATGTTGCTAGCCATTCGCCTAACAGCAACATGCTGCCTTGCCACTGGCGCTCGCTCCAAACGGGCAAGGACGCTTCCAGCAGCCATTCATCACCAGTGCCTGGCACGCGTTGACGCAGACGCCATGGGTCATCGGTCACCAATACGCTACCGCGCTTAATACGCTTACTGGCAAAGTAGCCAAGCTTCACTTCGTCAATACGCCGCAGAGTAAGCTGCATACCGAGGTGCTCGGTAAAACGGCTCAGCAGCAAGCTGCGCTCATCCTCGCTAACCTCGCCAAGCTGGTGGGTCATTAACGACATGGGCAGTGCCACAAGCTGTTCGCGATAATCTTCTCGGCGCACTTGTTCAATAAATGAACGACCGCCCAGTGCGATTAGCAATACGACACATAGCGCCAGGCCCAGCAGTATATAAAATTTAAAAAACGAGCTATGGCTAAACAACTGGCGCATAAAACGTGCCCTTTATATTAGCTATCCTTCACAAAAAGATAGCCTTTGCTGCGTACCGTTTTTATGCGGTGTGGCTGGTTAGGGTCATCGCCCACTTTAGGCCGGATACGCGATACACGCACATCAATAGAACGGTCCTGCCCATCGTATTTAATACCGCGTAAATCGTTAAAGATCTCTTCGCGGGTTAATACCCGGCCTGCATTACGCGCTAACAGCCATAGAAGATCAAATTCAGCGCTGGTCAGGTCAATACGCTCACCGCCCAGCCACGCTTCACGCGTCGCATTGTCAATCTCCAGGTTATCAAAGCGTAGGCGCATTTCACCATTGGGCGCGGGGCCATCGGCGCGGCGCAGCAACGCGCGCATGCGGGCAAGCAGTACACGAGGCTGAACGGGCTTGGGCACATAGTCGTCAGCCCCCATTTCTAAGCCAAGTATCTGGTCAAGATCATCGGTGCGCGCCGTCAGCATCATGATGGGACCTGCAAAATTAGGCCGTACCCGACGACAGATTGACAGGCCATCTTCACCCGGCAGCATCAGATCCAAAATAACCAAATCCGGCTGAAGGGTAAGAATGCGGTCCATTCCCTTCGCCCCATCGGCCTCTAGAGTAACCTGAAAGCCATTAGCTTCCAGATAATCCCGAGTGAGTTCTGCCAAACGCTTGTCATCTTCAATGATCAGAATATGATCCTGATCAGGATATTCAGGCATTACGGTTTCTTGTGACCCAAGCGCCTGAAATTGCTCTTCTAAGTGGTTTACCATCTTATCCATCACTCCGCTTAGGCAGTTTATAATCCATTCGCTTACCCGCTATCGCATTGGCGACCGTCATCTACTTATAGAATACCTTAAAACCCAGGAAGCACCCGCCCTTAACGTTACATGCTATTAGTTATGCTCAGTCGCTCTTTGCCTCGCTTGATTCTTCCAACACGGAGGACTAATGTAACAAAACAAACTGTCGACAGCCTGACAGGAGGAGTGAGCAATGACCGACGACAAAGCGAAAAGCGTTATCAAGCGTGTTTATGTCCCAACCCAGGTGCGTGACTTGCCCAACGGGGAAAAACTAAAAATCCCCGGTCACTATAAAGCACCCCCAAGTCGGGAAAAATAGCGTTCAAAATTGCATTTTAATAAAAAAGGCAGGCGCAAGGCCTGCCTTTTTTAATGTAAATTACCGTGTAACAAAGCTTAATGCCGCTAACCTTTGGGCCCAAACAATAGCCATACAATCAAGCCTACCAGAGGAAAGACCAGCAGCCCCAAAATCCACAGCAGTTTTGCCAATCCACTTGCGGAACTTTTGGCGACTTTGACAATGGCCCAAACCAAAATAATGAGCCAAATTAACCCTAATAATCCACCGACTTCGATACCCATAGCAACTCCTTAGCCTGTTGGCGTCCATGAGCTTTTAGCTAAGCACATCAACGCCATATACACAAGCATCGGTTACGAATCGGGCAGACTCAAGACCATCTCACCGCTACGTATTTCAATATTCAAAAGGTGCAAAAAGCTCATCCCCAACAGCACCGTATCGTGTTCCATCCCCGGGCTAATAGAACCCGGCACATTGCTGATCTTGATCCCACCCAGCATGACTTCATCCAACTGTGTAAGATTCCCCTGTACTCGACCATTGGCGGTATTGAACCAAGCCGTGCGCCCCCGGTTAAGTCCTAACTGCGCCGCCAATTCATCTGAAACGGCTACATAGGTTGCGCCAGTATCGAGTAAAAAGGTCACCGGCTCACCGTTAATCTCGCCAGGCGCTTCAAAATGCCCGGAGCGGTTACGCTTTAAGGTAACGGGGCCACCCTCAGACAAGGTCTGCGCAATATGCGCATTAGGGTTGAGTATTTGCTCCATCCCCCCATCAAGCCACCACGTCCCCAACCCGATTAACAGTACCCAGAAAAGCAGCATCATCACGATGCCGCCACGCTGTCTTGTTTGCATGAGCAGCCCCCTCGCTTTCGTTTCGACGTTTAAGCGTTTTCCCAAGCGATAGCGGCGTCACGCCCTCGGCGCTCGTTAACCTTCGCACAAATCAGCATCGCTATAACAAACAGGCCAACACATAAAAGAATAGACGCCTGCAGGCCAATAATAGTTTGCAGCACCCCCAGCATCACGATCCCCAAAACGCCCGCTAATTTATTAGCCAGCCCCCAGAAACCAAAAAACTCGGCCGATTTTTCAAGTGGTGAAAACACGCCCACCAAGGCCCGGCTCGCCGATTGGCTGGAACCCAGGCTAAGACCCGCCAAACAGCCCACGGCCAGAAACACGTGCTGGGCTTGCCACTGCCAGCCAAAGCGCGCATTTAACCAGGCGGTAATTTCAGGCGTTGCCCAAATAGCAATAATCGCCACCACCCACAGCCCCAGCGTCATTTGATAAGTATGCTTGGCGCCTAAACGATCTTGAAGCCAGCCAAATCCTAATGCCCCTGCGGCTGCCGTTACCTGAACGATGATAAACATGATATTACGTATATTTTCATCCCAACCGATTACCTGGGCACCATAAATAAACGCAAAAGCAATAATGATGTATACCCCCGCCATAGAGAACAGCAGCGAGATCAAAAACACCGTTAAGTCTTTAAAATAGCGCAATTCTCGCATGGTGGAGCGGACGCGTTGGTGTGCAATGCGCCAATACGCAACGCCCGAAGGCTGCGGTGTACCGCGCTCTTTTAGCCATAAAAACGTGGGGATAGCGGTAATCAGAAAAAAGCCTGCGGCAAAGGGTCCGACCCAGCGTATACGCTCAAAGTTATCTGCCGTTGCCTCACCTAACACCACCAAGGTAAAACCTGCCGCAAACAGCCCGCCAATATACCCAAGCGACCAGCCAAACCCTGAAATTTTACCCAGCTTTTCAGGTGGGCCAAGCTCGGGTAAAAAAGCGGCAATAAAGGATTCACCCATGGAGTAAGCGTAGTTGGAGAGCACTATCAGGATAAGTCCCATCACCACATAGCCCGGCTCCACAAAGTAGAGCATTGCAGTAGTGGCTACCGTAGCCAAATAGCTAAACAGTAAAAAGCGCTTTTTTTCAGCCCGGTAATCCATCACCGCCCCACATAGCGGGGCTGTTACCACTACCATCAGATAGCTGATCGCAAGCGCCAGACTCCATAGAAAATTGGCCAGCCGAAACCCATCGCCCCGGTCACCTACGATCACGGTGGTAAACAGCTCGCCAAACACGACCGTAATAATCAGCAGGGTGTACGCCTGGTTCGCAAAATCAAACATCGCCCAACCGAAAATTTCGCGGCGTGAGGCATAAGAAGCATCGCCCTTAACAGGCTTATTTAGCACCATGAGGAGTTCTCTTAAGAGGTCAAAAAGAGACGACGAAAGCAAACGCCCGGCGTATATAGCCGGGCGCTTTCTTCAGCGTTACAACAGGTTGGCCTACAAAAGCCAATGTGCCAACACGGCAGATAAACCGATCACCAACGCCGTTACCACAGCGACCGTTACTACCCGATCCAGCCAGCGGTCTAACCAACGGTCAACCGAGACCTTCTTGGACTGGCGCCGCGTAGCACCGTGCCGTCCTTGCCGAGCCATCAGCATCCTCGCTCCATGTGTCTGCTCCTGAAGGCCTAATTACGTTCATCTAACTATTAATGCGTCGATTAATAACGTTAGGAGCACGGCGTAGCCGCTCCTCTTCACCCATCTGCTCAGCCTCAAAGGCATCAGCACCTACGGGCGTTTCGCCGTGACGACGATAAAGCTGCGTCAGCATGGCCTTACGATCAGCACGCAGCTCACGCACCAGCACAATAACCATCATATACAGAATAAAGGTAAACGGTAGTGCCGAAAGTACCGCCGCCGATTGAAGCCCTGAAAGGCCGCCTGCCACAATCAGTGTTAAGCAAATTGCGGCGATCAATACACCCCAGATAATGCGCTTATAAAGCGGAGGATTAATCGAGCCATTATCGGTCATTTGCGCCACGATATAAGAGGCCGAGTCCGCCGATGTCACCAGAAAAATGAAGATAAGCATCATGGCAACCACAGACAGCACGCCGGAAAATGGCATCAGGTCAAACATCGCAAATAGCGCTACCGTAATATTGTCCTGAGTAGCAGCCGCCAACCCAATATTATCTCCATTAAGCTCCATGTTAAGCGCCGCGCCACCAAACACTCCAATCCACAGGCAGGCCAGCAGCGGCGGCACTAACAGTACGCCGAACACATACTCTTTAATGGTGCGTCCACGTGATACACGAGCAATGAATGTGCCGACAAACGGTGACCAGGCAATTACCCAGGCCCAATAGAAAATCGTCCAGCTACTCGCCCACTCATTTTCACTGTAGGGCGAAATACGCAGGCTCATACCGATGAAATTCTGCAGATAATCGCCAATGCCTAAAGTGATGGTTTCCAGGATGGCAATCGTAGGGCCGGTCACCAGCACATAGAGCATCAATCCAATACATAGCGCCATGTTTAGATTTGAAAGGCGCTTAATGCCTTTATCAAGCCCTGACCAGGTCGATGCCATATACGCACAGAACATCACAAATAAAATAATAAATTGCCAAAACCCGTTTTCAGGCAGGCCAAAGACGGCATTCAAACCGCCATTCATTTGTAATACCCCAAGACCTAGCGAGGTTGCCACCCCCATGACGGTGGCGACCACGGCGAAGACATCCAGCCACGCGGCATAAGGGCGTAACCGAGGCTTTTTTGCCGTTACTGATGAAAGCACCGACGATACAAGCCCCGCCTGGCCTTTACGAAACTGAAAGTAAGCGATGATTAAGCCAACGACTGAAAACGCGGCCCACTGGTGAATGCCCCAGTTAAAATAGCTGTATTGAATCGCGTAGCGTGCTGCCGCTTGCGTTTCAGCGGTCACATCGCCGTAAGGCGGCTCTATATAGTGCGTCATGGGCTCAGCCATGCCATAAAACACTAGTCCCACGCCAAATCCAGCGGCCAGCAACATGCTGATCCATGAAAAGAAACTATAGTTTGGCGTGCTATCTTGAGGGCCTAAGCGAACTTTTCCATATTTGCTGAACGCCAAGCCAAATAAAAATACTACAAAGCCAAAAACCGAGAACAGATAAAACCAGCCAAACAGTCGAGTGATCGTACTTAATGCCGCTTCAGCAACACTTGCGAAACCTTCTGGAAAAGTGGCCCCTACCACTACCAAGCCGAAAATGATCACTGTCGATGCAATAAACACCGACTTTCCTCCATGATTTGCCATACCCTCTCCCTTTGAAGCCTTATATCTTAAATTGAACACATACTTGTATAACCCTATCGGCTTAACAACACTTATGTACAGCTTTCGTTTATTTAAGATGCCAATGCTTAATAGCGTTTGGCTATGCAGTTGGCTTAAACCGTGTAGGGCGTAAACCATACCTGCCTAGACATACATGAGAGCGGCCCTGCGCATCCGCTGCACCAAAACGGTGACAGCGTACTCGCACGCTACCATTTTAGTGCTAAGCGCTGCGCTGTGCTTGAGCATCCTCAAGGCGATATTCGACAACCCCCAACCAGCCTAATCCGCGATAGGTTTCATACCCTGGCGTTTCAGAAAAGCTGATCAAACGGCCCTCATCCTGATAGTAACCGCGTACTTCATTGTTGCGCTGTAACGGATAGTGGTTGCCCACTGTATCTTGCTGAGTATCCGCGATAATCCGATAATTTGAATCTAAGAGCATGATGCGGCTCAATGCACGCTCTTCTTGCGTCAAGCCCACGCCCTCGACCACTGCTTTTGCCTGGGGCGCCCAGTCGAAGAAAATTCCTAAGACGCCGGTCACAGCGCCGTTACTTTGGCCTCCCTTCCTTATGGCCGTGGCATACGTGGCGACCGATGCACCATCCAGTAAAGAGTTTCGTTCTACATCACTCACTACAAAAGCGTCACCGTCAGTAGTTTTTATAGCTCGCTTGAACCAAGCGGTATCTGCCACATTCTTGCCTTTAACGCCCGGATAATGATCAGGTCGGCCATTAGTGATGATATTCCCCTCTGCATCGGCGACCCATAAGTCAAGATAGACCGTGTACGAGCGCAAAATAGTGGCCAGACGCACGCTTGCGTAGTCACAGCACACTGTCGTGGGCGTCTCAACGGCTTCAACCACCGCGCTGTCCGTTGCCCACCAGCGCACGTCACATGAACGCTCAAATAAATTACGATCAATAATCTCGACGGCATTCAGCGCGATATCGGTGAATCGCTGTCCACGAAACTCATTCACCATAGTAGTGCCTGCGGTTTCGATACTTTCAGTGTGTTGTTCCACCTGCTGCCGAAAATCGCGGGCAATTTCATTAATGCCCCCGGATACGCGCCCCATTTCCTGCGCCACTACTGAAAATGCGGCACCACTGCTTCCCGCCCGTGCCGCCTCAATACGCGCATTCAAGGCTAGTATTTCGGTTTGCTGCATGATTTTTTCGATCATGCCGATCTTTTCCCGCGTAATGGTGGCGATATCGTAAGCAATTTTTAAGACGTTGTTATCTTGCATGAGCGTTCCTTTTGTTAGGCGTTTCAAGGGCAACCCAACTTCCCCAATAGTTACAAAGCAAGATATGCGCCAGCTCTCAGTGAACTTGCCTGGTTAACGACGTTCCAATAACTGTGTTCCAATAGGGACAAACGACGATGGAGGCTCTTATGCCACAGATGAATCGCGACCAACGCAATACCGCCTGGCAGGCTGCCCACCAGTGGCGCGCCCGCGCTGCACAGTCACAACCGACCGGGCTGATGGGCAGCTTGAAGCTACTTTTAACGTGGCTGGCATTTGGTGTATTGATGGTGGTTGGCGTAGTGTTCGGCCTGTTTTTCCTTTTGATTGGCTGGGCCATGATGCCGTTTGTACGCCACAAAATGAAAAAGCGCATGGAGCAGATGCGTGCAGATCAAGCGCAGGATATTGGCGGGGGTTATGCCGAACCTCAATCACGCCAAGGCCCGCAGGATGCCTTAGAAGGTAGTTTTGAAGTAAAAGAGCAAGCACCCCGCGATTAAGGCTGCGTATTTTTAGTGTTTTAGCCTGCTATTTTTACATTACCTGTCTGTTACTTACATGACTGATGCGCCGCTTTTAAAGCGGCGCATACACCCATGTAAACGCAGCCGCTAAAATGAGCGGCATTACGATCAGGCTACCCAAGTTACCAATCAACACCAGCGAGGCGACTTTCTGCGGCGCAAGCTTAAACTGCTCGGCGACCAGGTAATTCAATACCGCCGGCGGTAACGCAGAAAAAACCAGCAGTACCGCAGTTTGTAGAGGATCCAGGGGCAATAACCACATTAATGGCAGGGCAATGATCAATCCTGAAAGCGGGCACAGTACCGCCCCCAGCAGCCCCGTTCGCCAATCGCTAAAGTCAACTTCAAGTAGCCGCACGCCCAGGGCAAACAGCATTAAAGGAATGCTTACCCCGCCCAGCATATGCATGGCTTCCAGTAGCCACCCCGGCAGCGGCACGCCGCTCATATTGATTAAAAGCCCAGCCAGACTAGCCGCCACAATCGGCATACGCAGAATATGCCACATCGAGGTGCGCGGATTTATCATGTAAAGGCCTACCGAAAAGTGCAGCACCATTTCCACGATAAAGATCACCACCGCCGCAGGTAAAGCCGCCTCACCAAAGGCCAGTACCAGTAACGGCACCCCCATATTGCCCGTGTTATTGAACATCATGGGTGGCAAAAAGGTTTTTATATCCAACTTTAGCCAAGCCGCCAACGGCCAAAGTATCAGCCCCGACCCCAATACAACGGCGGCAGCGGCGAAAGCAAGCCATGCGTAATCGGCAAGCGGCGCCTGGCGGTCTGCCAACACCGCAAACACTAACAGTGGAACGAACAGCTCCATATTCAGAGTATTCAGGCTGCGAATATCGGGTGTCCGAAAGCGCCCGTAAGCTGCCCCACAGCCTGAAATCAAAAACACCGGTAGCAGTGTCGCTAGAATATGCGCTGTCATGCGCGCCACCTTAATCCACGCCTGTGCATTGCCCTGCCTCATTGTTTTTATTGATCATGCTGTTATTACGTACTCTGTATTGATCACGCCGTTATTGATCTCGTTACTGGCTATGCGTAATGCTAAGGCTCCAGAAAGCGCTGCCATAACGCGTTGACTGCCGTGCGATGCTCTTTAAAATCGTCGGCCTTGCCAATCGCTTTTTCACCGGTAAGGGCCGCGCGGTGGGTACGGCTGCGATAGGCCAGATAGGCGTCTTTTAACTGCTCGGCTTCCTGTAAGGGTAAGTGTTCACTTTCAGCCAACGTTTCTAAAATGCGAATATTATCGCTGTAGGTCAGCAGCGCAGGCGTTTGGTTAGCAAGTGCTAACACCGTGTATTGGCAAAGAAACTCAATATCGACCATGCCGCCCGCGTCGTGCTTGAGATTAAAACCGCTGCTTTGGGCTTTACTGCTAAGGTGGTCGCGCATCTTATGGCGCATCTTGACAACATCGTCGCGTAAGGCGTGGATTTCACGTTTACGGCTCAATATATCGCCGCGCACCTGATCAAATCGCTTGGCGAGCAAACTGCTACCGGCAACTACCCGTGCGCGCACCAATGCCTGATGCTCCCAGGTCCAGGCATTCTGCTGCTGATAATCGGCGAAGGCATCAAGCGAAGTCACCAATAACCCCGCATTGCCCGAGGGGCGTAAACGCATATCCACTTCATACAGGCTACCCGCTGGCGTTACGGCGGTTAGCAGATGAATAATTCGCTGGCCCAGCCGGGTGAAAAACAGCGGCGTTTCAATGGGGCGTGGGCCGTCTGTGGAACCTTTACCATCGCTGTCATGGAGAAAAACCAGATCCAGATCAGAGCCATACCCAAGCTCAATCCCACCTAGTTTACCGTACCCGATCACTAAAAAAGCCGGCTCGTTGAGGTCTAATCCCTCCGGTACGCCGTGTTTACGAGTCACGTGCTTCCAGGCCATCACCAACACGGCGTCCAGGATTACTTCTGCGATATAGGTTAAGTAATCGCTTACTTTCATTAGATGACGCGTGCCGGCAACATCTGAGGCGGCAACATGCAGCATTTGGGCATGTTTAAACACACGTAGTGCCTCTAACTGCGCCTCCTCATCGTCTTCGGGCAGCCGATTGAGCGTTTGGCGCAGCTCATCGGCTAAGCGCGTTTTATCGGCGGGGGTATACAGGGTTTCAGGGGTTAAAAGTTCATCGAGCAGAATAGGATAGCGAGCCAGCTGTGTGGCAATCCAGGGGCTTGCCGCGCACAGGTGCATCAAATGCTCAAGCGCGTGGGGGTTTTCACGCAGCAGTGCCAGATAAGCGGTACGTCGCAGTACTGATTCAATCAGTGGCTGCACGCGAGAAAGCGCGGTATCCGGCGTATCGTTTTCAGCCACGGCCGCCAGCAGAAGCGGCATAAGCGCATCAAGGCGCTCAAAACCGATCCGCTGCATACTTTGCACCTGACGCGATTGGTATAAACTCTGCAGACGCTTAAGCACCTTCTCCGGCTCGATAAACCCCGCACTGCTTAAATAGGCAACGGCCTCATCCTGCTCCAGCTCATTGCGCCAGATTAACCGCCATTGCGCTGGTGTCTGGTGGCTATCGTCGTTGGCGTCCTGAGCATTTTCTTCGGGGTCGGCGATCACCGCATCAAAATGCTGGCGCACGCGCTCACGTACCTTATCAATCTGCTCGATCAGTTGCGCCCAGCTGGCATAGCCCATAGCAAAGGCGACACGGGCCTGATCAGACTCATCGGTAGGCAGCATTTGCGTCTGACGATCTTCAAGGGCCTGGATTACATGCTCGATATCACGCAGAAAAGCGTAGTCAGGCAGCAGCTCATCGACTACCGCCTGAGGCAGCAGGCCCAGTTCCGGCAGGCGCGTTAAGGCCGTGTGTAATGAGGTCACCTGTAGTTCGGTATCACGACCGCCACGAATCAGCTGGAATGCCTGAACCACGAACTCCACTTCGCGAATACCGCCAGGGCCGAGCTTGATATTGCTCTGCATGCCCTTGCGCTTCACTTCGCGGTTAATCATGGCTTTTAACTCACGTAGCGACTCGATAGCGCCAAAATCAAGGTAGCGCCGATACACAAACGGGCGCAGGCTTGCCAATAGCCCAAAGCCTGCGTCTATATCGCCGGCTACCGGGCGGGCCTTGAGCATGGCGTAGCGTTCCCACTCGCGCCCCTGATCCTGGTAATAGCTTGAAAGCATGGCAAAGCTGCCCACCAATGGGCCACCATCGCCGAGCGGGCGTAAGCGCATATCCACCCGAAATACGAAGCCATCGGCCGTCATCGCGTCCAGGGCGGCAATCAGCTTTTGCCCCAGCTTGGTGAAATACTCCTGATGCTCTAGCGGATTACGCCCGCCCTGCGTGTCGCCTTTTTCCGGAAACGCAAAAATCAGGTCGATATCGGACGAGAGATTCAGCTCGCCCGCGCCCAGTTTGCCCATACCCAGCACGACTAAGCGTTGGGGCGCGCCATCGGCACGCGCAGCGGGCAATCCCCAACGAGGGGCGTAAAACGCTTCAAGCCAGCCTAGTGCCGCCTCCAGACAAATTTCGGCGAGCTGGGAAACCGCCTGTGCGGTGTCCCACATGGTGTAACCATCAGGACGGTTCAAGTCCCGCCACACGATTCCCAACATGCGGGCGCGCCTAAAACGGCGCAATGCGCGCTGCAGCGCCGTTTCATCTTCAGCGCTTTCCAGGGTACTTTGCAGCCACTGCTGCTGGTCATCGCGGGTAGGGGCGGCCTCAAGTTCGCCGGTCGCGTCGAGCTCACCTAGCCACTGGGGGTAGCGCGTAAGCGTATCCAGCGCAAAGGTGGATACGCTCAGCACTTTTGCCAGCGCCTCACGACGCGACGGAGATAGCTCCTCCCAACGCGCTGAGGGCCGTGGCTGCTTGGTCATGGAGGCAACATTGTCAGCTTGACTAAGCGCATCATTAAGCCGTTGGCCCGCCCTTTGTGCCACGTGCTGAAGTGTTTCAGGCAGGTTTTCCAAAGGTAAAAACTTATCGTTTAGTTGCATAACCACCTCACTGCCAAGCGCTGAAACGCTAGCCGAAGAATTTTTGCCAGCCCAAGAGTCCCCAGGTAAACCCGGCGATGATCAGCGACAGCATCACGGCTGCCGAACCGATATCCTTTGCGCGTCCGGAAAGCTCATGATGCTCCGTACCGATGCGATCGACGACGTTTTCGATCGCACTATTCAAAAGCTCGACAATCAGTACTAAAAACAGGCTGCCGACCAACAAAAGCCAGCTGATCGAATCATTACTGATCCACCAGGCAAACGGTAGCATCACCGCAGCAATGCCGACCTCCTGGCGAAAGGCGGCTTCGTTTCGAAATGCGGCTTTTAAACCTTTCCACGAGTAACGCGTTGAGTGCACCAAATGGGTTAAACCGGTATGCCCTGGTTTCATGCAGGTTGCCTCACCTTTTAAGCGTAGCGGAAATTAATTAGCCAAAATCATCGTATCTAAATCGACTGATAACGGATCAAGCACTTCAGACCAGCTTATATAAGGTGTATTACTGTTACCGTTCACAAATACGCTAAACACGCCCCACCGCCCCGACGCCGTACGAAAGTAGCCTGCCGCGGCGCGTACCGCAAAGGGCTGGTTCAACGTACCGGTTTTCAGCATCACGTTATTTTGAAACGTGGAGGAGCCGCGGCGAATAAACCGCATCACGCCGTTCGCGGGCGATTGAAACGCAGCCACAAAGCTTGGAAATAGCGAACTTTGCCGATACATATCCTCCAGCATGACGTTAACCCCGTGAGCCGAGGTACGGTTTTCGGTGGTCAACCCGCTGCCGCTATACAGCGTTAACGGCCCGTGCCCCGGCAGTTGCTGGGCATAGGCTTCAATGGCTGAACCTGCCTGACGCAGCTGGGCCTGAGGAGTTTCCACCAGGTTTAAAGCCAGCACATCGGCCATGTAGTTATTGGAATAGTTCATGGTGCGCAGCAGAAGCTCTTGTAACGGCTGACTATCCACGGCGGCTAGGCGTGCCGCGCTGCTCAAAGGCTGTGTTGACGTAACACGCCATGGGTCTCTTACGTGGATACCCGCCTGATTGAGCATGCCTAAAAGTATCTGCGCGGTCTCTTCAGCGGCATCGCCCGCGCCCCGATAAACATCCTGGGCCCTCGCATTGGTCGAAATCTGCCCGGTCAAACGCATTACATCGCCACGCTCATCGGTCACGCGCACGGCGCTGATTTCAGTCCCGCTATTGGCAGGGCGGGTAATCACCTGGTTATCGATATCAATAAGCGGCAGTTGGCTATCGCAAAGCGCCGTGCGTGCCGGCTCCCCTGGAATAGAAGAAGGCGCTACGTTGACGCACCAGCTACCAAAATTAACCCCTGCCGAGGTTAGCGGCGCGCTGTAAGCATTGGTTACCCGGGAAAGCGCATTGCAGCGGTCATTGGTAATGCAGTTAACCGGGCCAAAGCGCCACTGGCTTACTACCAGCGCACCGTCGACTTCATTGACCCCCGCCATTTGTAAACGCTGCACTAATCGCCATAGGTTTTCCGTAGTCAGCCCAGGATCACCACCACCGTCAAACACCAGGTCACCACGCAGAATGCCGTTATCGATGATGCCGCTGCTGACCAGTTGGCTGGTAAAGCGATGCTGCGGGCCAAAGCGGTTTAACAACGCTGCAGCCATATAAGCTTTAGTGACCGACGCCGGGGACATTTGGCGCTCAGGATTAATGCTGCCCAAAAGGGCGGGCATATTGGTATCCAGCAGACGCGCCTCGGCACTAATTGAAAAGCCTTTTTCCTGTAACTGGCTCAACCGGCTAAAATCGGCCAATGCCGAAGTGCTGACCGCGAAAGTGGCGGCGGCCACGCTGGCGATTAATGAACAACGCCATTGGCGCGCTGCTGCTTTAAAGAAGTACGTCACTTTTACCTGCCTCAATGTACATTCATTTTGGAAAACACGTGCAGCATGATTACTTCCGCTCCAGCTCGACCTGCAACCGCCAGAGCGTTTGCCCGCTTTGATCGTACTTGGCTTCAAACGGGGTTAAGTATTCACCGTCAGGCGTCCATATGCCCACCTCGGCCTGTCGTCCGGTAACTTGCGCGACCGCCAAAGCGAACTCCTCGACATAAAGCTGCCAGTTAGAGCGCAGCTCAAGGCACCCGCCCAGCGCCAACAGTGTGGGTAAAACCGGATGCCCATGCCAGCGCATCTTTAGGTGTGCTGCCTTGGGGTATGGGTTGGGATACAGCAAATAGTGGCGTTCAGGTGCCCAGTGCGCCTGCTTCGCCAACCTCCACAAATCAACCAGATCCGCGCGTACCAACAGCGCGTTATCCGGCAGTGCGCCGTGATCACGCCCCAGGCGATCTTCACTGCGATCGATTCCTATTACTGCGCAGTCAGGGAACTGCAAGGCAAGCTTTCTTGTCGAAACCCCAACGCCACAGCCTGAATCAAGGATGAGTGGAGCATTACAAGCCTGGTACCAGTGATTAGCCTGCTCAAATGCCTGCTGAGTATGATCAGCAATAGGCTTGCGCAACGGATGAGCCAACGCCCGGTCCACCTGGCGTGCTAAATCATGATGAGGGCCTGGCTGATTAGTGGTAACGGATCGAGAAGTGTACTGCATGCCATCCTCGGCTTGAAAAGAGGCGATTCTATCAGTCTCCGGCGCTTGCAGCATGACGGCGTTAGTCACCCGGTGCTATGATCACGCCCGAGATATTTATTAAGCTCAGTGACAGCGTAAGATTTGCCCTGTTGTTGACAATAATTGTTATTTAAAACCACCGCACCACGAGGAACCCGGCTTGTCACACTTACCGGTGATTGTCGGCATGGGCGGCATCAATCCCGCCGGCAGAAGCTCGGGCCATCAGGCCTTCCGCCGCACCGTGCTTGATGCCCTTCCCGCTGACCAGCAGCGCCAGACGCTTGAGGGCCTTGCAGCCCTGATGCAGCTTGTCGAGCACTCTGAAAAAGGGTGGCACGACCGTGTAGGACAGCCCATAGACTCGCCTGCCCAGTCGCTGCGCGAACAGGTGTTGAACCACACGCTGATTCGCCGTAACGAGGACCCCAAATTCCTCGCGCCTGGGCTGCCCGCAAATCGTCAAGCCAGTCTTCAGCTAGCCGAGCCGTTGCGCTTTACACTGCGCCGCCGCCAGTTGCCGGAAAACCTACCGGAAACCTGGCAGGTCCGGGATCTGAGTGCCCGTGAAGTAGAAGTCATCGTGCCGGCAGGCGTGCTTGAAACGCTGCTACCTGACGCCCAGACGCCCAAAGTGCACGCTGCAGCTCAGTTGCCTAGCGGCTTTGACCCCGCCAGTCTTTATCGTAGCGTGCACCACCCACGCGGGCTGTCGATGGCCATTTTTGGCGCCAGCGACTGCCTAGGGGCCAGCGGTTTCTCCTGGGAAACGCTGCGCCAAACACTGAATCCAGACCATATTGCCGTTTATGCAGGCAACTCCATCGGTCAATTGGACGATGCTGGCTGGGGCGGCTTGATGAAGAGTCTGGTGAGCGGTCAGCGTGCCACCTCCAAGCAAATGCCGCTAGGTTACGGGCAGATGCCCGCCGACTTTTTGAATGCCTATGTATTGGGTAGCGTTGGCGGCACCGGCGCCGTACTAGGTGCCTGCGCAAGCTTTCTATACAACCTGCGTTTGGGTATCGAAGATATTCGTGCAGGACGGCGTAAAGTGGTGATGGTGGGCACGGCCGACGCTCCGATTACGCCTGAAATCATTGAAGGCTTCCGCGCCATGGGCGCCTTGGCTGACGATGCGAGTTTAAAAGCTCTGGATGCGCTTGAACTGCTGACCGACGCCGACTATCAGCGCGCCAGTCGACCCTTTGCGCGCAACTGCGGCTTTACCATGGGTGAAGCTAGCCAGTTTGTGCTGCTGATGGATGATGCGCTGGCGCTTGAAGTAGGCGCAGACATTCTCGGAGCAGTACCGGAAGTATTCGTGAATGCCGATGGCTTCAAGCGCTCTATTTCAGCGCCGGGCATCGGCAACTACATCACGCTGGGCAAGGCCGCAGCACTGGTGCGCAATATGCTGGGCGAAAAAGCGCTGCAAGAGCGCAGTTTCATGCACGCACATGGAACGAGCACCCCTAAAAATCGTACGACTGAATCCCATGTGCTGCATGAAATCGCCCGCGCCAATGGTATTAGCGAGTGGCCGGTAGTAGCGATTAAGTCATTTATCGGCCACTCTCAGGGGTCAGCGGGGGGTGATCAACTGGTGAGCGCGCTGGGCAGCTTCGCCCACGGGTTACTGCCCGGTATTCCCACTCTGGACGAGGTGGCCGACGACGTGTATGCCGAGCGGCTACGCTTCTCCCAAACGCCCATAGCCTTTAAAGCGGATGCCGCCTTTATT
The DNA here is from genome assembly GCF_052353045.1 of Halomonas sp. AOP7-B1-5. Classification (NCBI taxonomy): domain Bacteria; kingdom Pseudomonadati; phylum Pseudomonadota; class Gammaproteobacteria; order Oceanospirillales; family Halomonadaceae; genus Halomonas; species Halomonas sp. AOP7-B1-5. The sequence goes on from NZ_JBQTDC010000028.1 coordinate 57,190, forward strand.
AACGCCAAAGGCTTTGGCGGTAATAACGCAACCGGCGTTGTGCTTTCCCCCGGCGTTACCGAGCGCTTGCTGCTTCAGCGTCATGGCGCCGCCGCGATTAGTGCCTGGAAGGGGCGCCGCGAGACCGTGCGCGCCCAAGCGGCCGCGTATCTTGCCCAGGCGGATGCCGGCCATTACGCGCCACGTTATCAATTTGGCGAAGCGGTGCTCGAAGGCCCCGAACTGGATATTCACGCGGACCGTATTCATATCCCGGGCTATGCTCAAGCGGTATCGCTGGCAAGCGATAATCCTTTTGGCCGAATTGACGAAGAGGATTCGGAATGAGCGAGCAGCGCTTTAACATTGCCGTTTATCCAGGCACCTTCGACCCGATCACCAACGGTCACTTCGACCTTATCGAACGTGGCGCCAGGATGTTCGATAAGATAATCATTGCCGTGGCGGCAAGCCCTGGCAAACGACCCAGTCTCGATCTTGACACTCGGATTGCTCTGGTCAACGCTACCTGCGCCACGCTTGGCAATGTTGAAGTCGTGGGCTTTTCCAACCTGCTGACCCGCTTTATGCATGAACAGGGCGCAACCATCATGCTGCGTGGCCTGCGTGCGGTGTCCGATTTTGAGTATGAGCTACAGCTTGCCAATATGAACCGGGCGCAAAACCCCGAGCTTGAAAGCGTATTTCTCACTCCAGCGGTGGAAAACTCGTATATTTCTTCCACCATTGTGCGTGAAATCGCCAAGCTGGGCGGCGATATTTCACCGTTAGTTCCTTCCCAGGTCGCAGAAGCATTGCGTAAGCACTACAATACGTAACCACCAACATTGTTGAGTAAAACACTCGGGTATAGCGTTTAGCGACGCCTGGGTGTGCCAGCCATTCGCGAGGTATGCCCATGGCCCTGATGATCACCGATGAATGCATTAATTGCGACGTCTGCGAGCCCGAGTGCCCGAACGATGCGATCTCTCCCGGCGAGGAGATTTACATCATCGACCCAAACTTGTGCACCGAGTGCGTTGGCCACTTTGACGAACCCCAGTGCCAGCAGGTTTGCCCGGTAGACTGTATTCCGCTTGACCCCGCGCGCTCTGAAACGCAGCAGCAGCTTTTGGAAAAGTACCGCATTATTACTGCTGCTTAACGTTTGTCGTCTCGCGTGCGTATATGGGCCATCGCCTGGCCAATTATCCTTTCCAATATTACCGTTCCGCTTCTCGGGCTGGTCGATACTGCTGTGGTCGGGCACCTGCCCGACTCACGATATCTGGCCGCCGTGACGCTAGGCGCTACCCTATTCAGCTTTCTATATTGGGGTTTTGGCTTTCTACGCACACACTAATGTAAACAGTATGGACACTCACACTAATGCTGAGTAGAATATTGACATTAGTGGAGTATTGTTATGGCATTTCAGCTAAATTCGAAAGCAAAGATAGTAGATATAAAACGCTTTTATAGAGTTGAGGGAAGACTGATAAAATCATCAGACTCAAATGAATTCTATATTGAGTGGGGTAACTACAATCTGGATTGGAATCCCCAGTCTAAGAGGTTTGAATCAACCCCCGATCTAATGCTGGAGGATTTTCCAGTAATCTACCAATCTGACGGCACTCCTTGGGATCTAGGCAACCTCTACTTATATTGGTGGTGGAACAATAACGCAGACTATAACGCCAAGAGCATCTCTACCATTAAGAGGAAGGCGAAACACCTTCTCCACTATCTTCAATGGCTAGAAGATAGCCAATCCTTGGAAAGACCATACCATGTCTTTTATGCCCCGAAAGGCTTGAGACCACGACAACGTGTTACCTACCAGTACAAGCGATATTTGCAGTCCTTGTACTTGGATAACACTAACGCTCTATCCGTAGTTAAAGGCAAAGCAGCTGAAGTTGCTCAGTTCTATATGTTCCTGAATCAATATAACTTACAGCCACCTGACATGCCAAAGATTGAAGGGCATTTCTACAGGATCAAACAAGCCAAAAGATTTACCCCTAGAGGAACGGCGCACCAAATTGTCTATACGGACATTCATATCACTGAGTCGATGCTAAAAGAGAATGACAGCGAAACAATTGGAGGAGAAGACGGTAAAGTTAGACCCCTATCAACCAAAGAAAAAGATTGGGTGCTAGAGGGACTTGAGACACTAGGCGACAGGCAAATGCAACTCATACATTGGCTTGGACTCTACAGTGGGGCCAGGAAGCAAACCATCTGCACTCTCACCGTAGATTCCATAAAAGAGGCTTACATCGCCTATCAAGGATCAGCAGAAGCACGAGTAAAAGTAGGTCCAGGCACAGGAATAGACACGAAAAATAATGTGAATTACGTCTTACGAATTCCATTTGGACTTGTGAAGGCTGTTTACAACTGGATCGTGCGCTCTCCTATCTATAAGGAAAGGCGTGCCATCAGCTTCTATGGAGAATCTGATCAGAACTATTGCTTCCTAACTAAGAACGGAAAC